>NZ_MKUI01000049.1:0-1208 GCF_001898585.1 Aeromonas sp. 62-46
AGACACTTTCGAGCCTCTCGAAATATTGCTTCTCACACTCTACTGGCGATAGCCCGTTGTTGAAACTGTGCCGGCGCTTGGGGTTGTAAAACATTTCAATGTAATCGAACACATCCTGCCGGGCCTCCTCCCGATCTGCATAGGTTTTACGTCGGATCCGCTCGCGTTTGAGGAGTTGGAAGAAACTCTCCGCCACCGCGTTATCATGGCAATTGCCACGTCTGCTCATGCTGGCCTTGAGCCGGTGCTCCCGCAAAAAATCCTGCCAGTCATAGCTGCTAAACTGGCTCCCTTGGTCAGAATGAACCAGCACTTCCTGCTCGGGTCGCCGTCGCCACACTGCCATCAGTAACGCGCTGATGGCCAACTCTCGGTCGATCCGTGGCCCCATTGACCAACCAATGACTTGTCGTGAAAACAAATCCAATACCGCGGCCAGATAGAGCCAGCCTTCATGGGTTCGAATATAAGTGATGTCCGTTACCCAGACCTTATTTGGCTCAGTCACATCGAACTGGCGTTCAAGATGATTCGGTGCAACCACCGTTGGCCGGCCACCATAATGACCGGGACGGCGACGATAACCGGTTTGTGAACGCAAACCTTCATGACGCATTAATCGCGCCACCCGGTGTTTCCCACAGGTCTCGCCCATCTCTCGCAGGTCATCCCGGATCTTGCGATAGCCATAGACGCCCCCGCTTTCTAGCCAACATTGCTTGATCTGGCCCAGGAGGCGTTGGTCTTCCAGGGCTCGGGCAGATAAAGGCTGGTGCTGCCAGGCGTAATAACCGCTCGGGTGGACATTCATCATCCGACACAGTCGGCGGATGGGATGTGTGGACGCGTGCACCCGGATGAAGGCGTACCTTACCCTGACAGCTTGGCAAAGTACGCGGCGGCCTTTTTTAAGATATCTCGCTCATCGGTGACGCGGCGCAGTTCAGCCTTGAGGCGCCGAATTTCGGCTTGCTGGCTGGAGTCATGCTGTTGCTGCACGGCGGGCTGGCTGTAGCGCCTGATCCAGGCGTAAAGACTGTGGCTGGAAACACCAAGTCGCTCAGCGACCTCTGCCACTGGGTAATGGCGCTCAGTCACCTGCTTGACGGCGGCCAGTTTGAATTCTTCCGTGTAACGTTGCTGCTTGCTCATAACACCTCCTGATTGACCTCAGTTTGAGGCTCTTGAGGTGTCTAGGAAAGTAGGGG
>NZ_MKUI01000050.1:0-234278 GCF_001898585.1 Aeromonas sp. 62-46
GATCAGACTGTAAATCTGACGGCTCTGCCTTCGAAGGTTCGAATCCTTCTCCCTCCACCATCTTTCAGAGAACCCGGTCTTGTGCCGGGTTTTCGCTTTTCTGCCTTCCACAAATCCCCTTCTTCTACAAAAAAACGGGAGGCCAGGCCTCCCGTCAAGATATGCACGCTCTCACCCCGAACCTGCTGGAGACAGCTGTCATCGGCAGGTCGGGCAGAGGGGGATGTCCCCCCAGGCACCTGTCTTGTCATCCGCGCCCCTTACAGGGTGAAGCGATAGAAGATATCCACCGCCTGGGCCACCCCGCTCATGGCCTGCAGATAGAGCCTTGGCATCAGCTCGTAGCGCAGCTTGAATTCGGCGATGGGGCTGAACACCCCGACCCCGTACTGGAACTGCAAGCCGGGCAGCAGGTAGGCCGACAGGGTCACCTGGGTGTCATCACCACTGCCTGCGGTATCGAGGGCCACGTCGCTCATGCCGAGGGACTCCCCGATGCTGGAGACCACGCCGCTCGCCTGGCTCACGGCCCCCGCCACCAGCAGGCCGTTGAAGCCGCCATCCTCGCCGCTGGTCTGCAATCCCTTGCCCCGCAACAGATAGGAGAGCTGTTCGGACTGCGCCATCTGCGGCTCGGAATAGACGGTGATCTTCGGCTTGGCGGCCGGCCCCGTCACCCGCACCCCGACGGTCACGTTGTCCTCGATGG
This sequence comes from Aeromonas sp. 62-46, assembly GCF_001898585.1. Lineage (NCBI taxonomy): Bacteria > Pseudomonadati > Pseudomonadota > Gammaproteobacteria > Aeromonadales > Aeromonadaceae > Aeromonas > Aeromonas sp. 62-46. The sequence continues at coordinate 710 of NZ_MKUI01000050.1, forward strand.
TGTCCGGATCCCGATAGGTCTCGATGTTGAGATAGGGCTGATCGATGGGGCCGGAGAAGAGGATCCGCCCCTCCTTGATGATGAGGTTCTGGCCATAGGCCTTGAAGCGCCCGTCCCTGAGCTCCAGTTGCCCGTTGCCCGAGAGCGGCTTGGAGGGATCCTGGCGAATGTTGAGGGCCCCTCCCACCTTGGTCTTGAGTCCCTTGGCTTCAAGGCGGACGTCGTCCCCGAGCCGGATGGCGAGCCTGATCTCCATGGGCAGCGGTGCCGCCTTGGGGACCGGCGGCAGATCGTCGTAGATGACGGTGACGTCATCGGAGACCGCTACCGCGCTGTCTGGCAGGCTCTTGACCAGGATGCGCGACCAGGGGATGTCCACCTGCCCGGTCACCCTGGTCTCCTCCCCGAGAGAGATGGCGATGTCAGGGGTCACCCTGACCCGGCCCATGCCCGGGTACTGGGCTTCCAGCTCCTTGCCCTGAATGGTGAGGCTGCCGGTCACCGGCTGCTGGGCCCAGCTCAGCCAGCCCCCCAGCACCAGGGGGCCCTTGCCCACCATCATGGAGCCGTCGAGTTCGGCCCGGTTGCCTTCTATCTTGAGGCGGGTCACCAGCTTGGAGAGGGTCACCATGTCGGAGTGGGTCTGAACCTCCCCCTCCTTCAGGTTCAGCTCGCCATACAGCAGGGGGGCAGCCAGGGTACCGTCGAAGCGGGCATCCGCCGAGATGACCCCTTGCAGGGAGCGCACTTCGGGAATGAGGGGCGCAAAGGTCGCCAGCTTCAGATCGTCAAACCTGAGTTGACCGCCGAGGTTGCCGCGTCCGGCGGGATCCCGGATCAGCAGATCGGTGTCGATGTTGCCGATCTGCTCGGAAGCGAAATCGACCCGGATGGCGGCCTGCTGGCGCTCGAAATCGATCCCGAGCTCGAGGCGCTGGTAGTCGGTCTTGAGTTCGTCGGCGACGAAGGTCCCAGGCGTGGTACGCACGGTGGCGTGCAGGGTCGGCTGGTTGCCGCGCCAGCTGGCGCGCCCGTCGGCCGACAGCACCGCCTGCCAGCGGAAATTGTCCGGCAACCAGGGGCGCAGCCGCTTGAGATCAAATTCGTTCAGGGCAAATTCCAGATTGCCCTGGGACTGGGCTATCCGGCTCCCCTTGACGCAGAGACTGGCCTTCTGGGACGCGAGGCAGAGATCCCCCATGGTCAACTGCTGTTTTGGCAGATCCAGGTCCAGAGACCAGGGGGCGGCCAGCGCCCAGCGCTTGAGGGGGGTCTTGAGCTTCAGCTCGGCAAGGGCGCCACGCCAGTGGTCACCGCGCAGGCTGCCATTCAGGCTGAGGTCTGCCGCCAGGGGATCCCCCTTCATGGTCAAGGTGAGCCCGTGGCGCTCGAGATCGCCGCTCAGGTTCAGGGCGATTTGCGAGAGCTTGGTCTCCCCCTGCGCCAGGCTCGCCACCGTCACCGCCACCTCACCGGCGGGCTTCTCCCCGACCAGGGCGTTGGCCCTGATGACGGTCTCCTTGAGGACGGTGCCCGCGTAGGCGAGTCGGCCCGACACCAGATCGGCATTCACGCGCGGCGCCTGCTGGTTGCCGGTGACGCGCACCTGGCCCTTGATGTCCCCTCCCAGACCCGGGTAGATACCCCCAAGCTTGGGCGCATCCAGATCCGCATCCAGCTTCCAGGCCTGGGTCGTGAGCGAGCCTTTGGCCTGCAGCCGGTTGGGGCCGCTTTGCAGCGCCAGGGCCGGGATGGTCCACTCCATCTTGTCGTTGCCGCTGAGCCTGCCCTGCAAGGCCAGGGGATACTGGTTGAGCTTGCCATCCACCTTGAGCTCGGGCAGGGCCAGCTGCCAGTGGCCCGCCTCATCCAGATCGAAGCGACTGGTGATCTTGCCCGCCAGTGCCCCCTTGATCTCGGGCACCAGCTCCGCCGGGTTGATCCCCTTGAATTCGGTCGTCCCCTGCCACTGGACCCCCTTGCTCCAGGCCAGCTTGCCGTCGAGCTTGAGCTCCCCCTTGAGGGCCCCCAGCAGCAGCTCGATACGGCTCAGCTGGTTGAGATCCCCCTTACCCCAGAGCGCCACCTTGAAGGGGGGCACATCGGTCCCCTTGCCGGCGGTGTTGAGCGCAAACTGGTAACCGGAGAGCTTGCCCTTGGCGCTCAGGGTGCCCTTGTCCAGCCGATAGCTGGGCTCATCCTTGGCGGGCTTGTGCAGGGGCCAGGAGAGGCTCTTCCAGTCCAGCGCCAGATCGAAGGGCAGATCCGGGTCGAGGGCCGCGAGGGATCCTTTGAGATTGGCGCCCACCGGCCCCTTGGCCTTGAGTGCCAGCCCAAGCTTGCCCACAGAACCGTCCAGGACGAGATTGACCTGCTCCCCCTTGAGCTCCCCGTCCAGCAGCCCTTGACGCGCCTTGGCATCCAGAGTCAGGGTGAGGGGGTAATCCTCGTGCAGGCGCACCTGACCACTCAAGGCCAGATCCGCCATGGCATGGCGCAAGGAGAGCTCCCGGATGTCGATGCGCTCCTCCTCGGCGGTGGCCGACAGCAACAGGTTGTCTAGCCCCTCCACCAGCTCACCTTGCTGATAACGGAACGCCGTGGCTTTCAGCCCCTCCAGCTGGATGGGGAAAGGCAGTCGCACGGCCGGCAGCACCATGGGCTCGGGCTTGCTTGCGGCCTGCGTCTTGTCACCGGGGGCAGCCTTGCCCTCGCCGGCCGCCAGGGTGGCGCTTTTCTCATCCGCCGGTTTGGCACCCTTGTCACTGGCAGCCTCCGCCGGGGAGGGTGCCAGCACCACGTTCAGGCCATCGAGCACGGGGCCGCGCACGATGAGCCCGGCGCGATCCAGGGCGGCGCCAATGTCCAGATCCTTGAGGGTGATCGTCACGCCGGGCACCGCCACATCGAGATCGGCAACCTTGAGGCTGTCGACCTGGATTTTGAGCGGCAACGGATGCCAGACGAAGGGCTCCGACGGCTCTTCCGGCACCGGCTCGGACTCCGCCACTCGGACCACGGGGCGAGTCACCGCCAGAGACTTGATCCAGAGCTTGCCCTGCAGGAGCTTGCCCAGATCCCAGTCCAGCACGGCCCGCTCCACGGTGACATCCACCAGCTCGTCCTGCCAGCCAACCCCTTCGAAGGTCCAGCCATACCCGAGTTGCCCAGCCACCAGCTCCCCCTTGAGGGAGGGCAGCGCGGCTCTGGCCTGTTGCCACAACCACTTGTTGCCCTGATGGGTGAAGCCCAGCAGGCTGACGCCGATGAGCAGCAGGAAGAAGAGGCCCATGAGCCACAAGAAAATGCGTTTTACCCAGATCACGATGCAGACCCCTGCAAGGAAAGCAGCCGCAGCGGCCAGAAAAGAGAAAGAAGAGGATATGCGCCTGGTTGCCGGGTCATAGTTCCGGCCCCAGCGCGAAGTGCAGCCGCAGCGGCTTGTCCTCCTCGGAGATGCCCACCGCCAGATCGAGCCTGACCTGACCGATGGGGGTGACCCAGCGCACCCCGACCCCGGTGCCTATCTTCCAGGCCTCGCTGTAGTCGACGGTGGCGGTCCCGGCGTCCACGAACAGGGCACCGAGCCACTTCTCGCTGAAGCGGTAGTTGTACTCCAGGCTGCCGACGCTGGCGTAGCGTCCGCCGGTCAGCTTGCCATCGTCCCCCCGTGGCGAAATGGTCTCGTAACCGTAGCCCCGGACCGTCTGATCGCCGCCGGTGAAGAAGCGCAGGGAGGGGGGGACCAGGGAGAAATCATCCCCGACGATGGCCCCCTGTTCGGCCCGCATCAGGAAACGGTGATCTTCGCCCAGGGTGCGCAGCCACTTGCTGCGCCCCCACACCCGCATGAAACTGATGTCGGACCCCCAGTAGGGGCTCGAGAACTCCATCGTCAGTTGCTGGCGATCCCCCCAATCCGGCACCAGACCGCCGCGCACCCGCAGCCGTGACCAGGAGACGCCGGGGATCAGCAGCAGGCTGTTCCCCTCGTCCTGACCCTGGACGTAGCGCTCGTTCTCCAGGCGCACAAAGACGTCTCTGTCCCAGCTCTCCGGTCGGCGTGTCCAGCGGTGCACCCCGAAGGTGGCCAGATCGGAGCGGGTGTCGTTGTTGTCGGTGTATTGATAGCCCGCCTGCAGGGAGTAGTAATCCCGCAGCGGGTTGCCCACCGGGATCTGGTAGTCGAAGCTGAGCTCCGCTTCCGGCGCCGAGATCTTGGCGGTGCTGGAGAGGCGGTGACCATAGCGGTTCACCCAGGGTTTCTCCCAGGTGGCACTCAGGCGCGGCCCCACGTCCGTGGCATAACCGATACCGGTCTCAATTTCGTGATCGACCCGGTTGGAGAGGGTCACCTGCACCGGCACCCGGTTGCCCTCGGCCTGGCTGATCAGGGGTTTGATGTCCACCTGCTTGAACAGCTTGGTGGAGGAGACATCCTGGGACATCTCCGCCAGACGGATCGCCAGATAGGGGTCGCCGCTCTTGATGTTGATGAGCGGGCGGATCAGGTGCAGTGCCTCCGGCGTCGCGTCATAGCGGATCTCGCCGAAATGGTAGCGCGGGCCGGAGCGAAACAGGATGTAGATCTCCGCCTTGCCCTGTTCCGGGAAAACCTTGACCTGGCTCTTGCTGATCTTGGCGTCAAAATAGCCGCGGGCCAGCCCCAGACTGCCGAGATCCGCCTTGATGGATTCATATTTGCCGTGGTTGAGGGGATCTCCCTCCTTCAGGGGCAGCTTGTCCAGCAGCTCGCTGTACACCTCGTCGCTCCCCGCATCCCCTTCCAGCAGGATGTCGAGGCGCGAGATGATCACGGGTTCCCCCCGCTCAATCTCGATCACCACCTTGGCGGGCGCCTTCTTGTCGCGGTTCAGGGTGATCTTGGGCTGGTAGTAGCCATAGACCTGCAGCGCCTTCTGTACGCTCTCGGTGATCTTGGCGCGGGCGGGGCGGTACTGGCGTTCCTGGTAGACAGGCAGGGCGTTGAGGTAGGCCTCGACGTTGTCTTTCTGCTCTCCCCTGACCCCCTTGATCTGGTAGGTCAACTTGGCCGCCATGGCGGGCATCGCCATCAGCCAGAGAGCGAGGGCGAGCAGCAAGAGACCGGGCCCGGGGCGACGGGATCGCCCGGATGAAGTGCTCCCGGTGAGAAAAGTAGGATAGCATCCTGTCAAACGTCAGTTTCCCCGAATAACATGATTTAAAGATTGTGTTATTTAGTACGATACCGAGACTCATCCCGGGCGAGTGCCGCTCATCCTAGCATAATCGCGACGGCGAAATCCCACGCTCGGGGCCCCTTTGCGTGCCGCTCTGCCGCCCCCGGTGCGGGATCGCTTCGGCCCTGCAAGGAGCCAGCCGGGTGTGAGGAGCCAAACTGCGCACAATCCGGGCAAGGGGCGAACAAAACGCCACCACCGGCCCCGCCACGCCGGATCTCCCCTGGCGGCCTTGGGCTGGCAGCAGGGTCAGGCTCGTCGCGACAACCCTTGTCGGACACCCCGCATCCGGCGGGTTTCGTCAACCCGTCCCCCTCGACTTGCTCCGCGCCCTCTTCCCCACCCTGCCTGCTATTGAACAGGAAAATAAGTTTAAATCAATCACTTGAATAGATGGCACTAAAGCTTCGTTCAATTCAATCGATTTATCCCGCTGCCCCTGTGCTCCTGCCTGTCCCACACTGATCCCAATCATCGCAGGAGAGACCCCATGCACCTACGTAGCGAACAACTGGCTGACTACATCGCCGACCGACTCGAGTTCATCACCTTCCTGGCCTGCTGCAGCGCCCTGCTGGCCCTGCTGACCGGCATGAACGGCCAGCAGGCCCTCGCCTTCACCGCGCTCAATCTGCCCTTTGGCCTGGCCCTGCTGCTGGGCATGGCCCTGCTCGCTCCCCTGTCTGCCCACTGGCGCCTGCCCGGCATAGTTCTGCTGCTGGTGAGCGCAGCCCTGGCCACCCTGCAGATGGGGGGCAACTGGCTCAACCCCCTGGCCATCTGGAGCCTCTATGCCCTGCTGGGGCTGGAGATCCTCTGGCAATCCCGGGCCAGGGTCCCCCTGGCCACCGGCACCCGGAGCCGGGTCTCGCGCCCGAGGGGCTGACGTGGAGGCGCAATTGCAGTAATCTTGCGCCCCCTTTCCCCTCGCCGAGGAGCATTCCGATGAAAAAAGCCTGTGCCCAGCACATCCTGGTCAAGACCGAGAAACAGTGCCTGGAGATCAAGGAGAAGCTCGCCAAGGGCGCCGATTTCAGCCAGATGGCCAAGCGTTTCTCCACCTGCCCTTCCGGCAAGCGTGGCGGCGATCTGGGAGAGTTCTCCAAGGGGGACATGGTCAAGTCCTTCGACGATGCCGTGTTCAAGGGGGAGCTGCTGACCGTGCTGGGGCCGGTGCGCACCAAGTTCGGCTTCCACCTCATCAAGGTGCTCTATCGCAACTGATCCAGGGCGACGAGGCCATCGGCTCTCTGAGCCGCACGCCTGGGATTGATGATCATTTACTAACGTTATCAGGCAATTAAGTTTATCCTTCTGGGCATAGTTCCATCCTGTCCCGTGGATCCCTCATATGCACAGCTCTTTGTGGTGGCCGCTGCTGACCTGGCTATTGCCCCTTTGCGGGGCCCTTGGCAGCCGCGCCCATCTCTGGCCCTGGTGGCTCGGCTTCATCCTCTGTCTCGCGAGCGCCCTGATCAGCCTGTGGCTGCTGCTGCGCCTGCCCTGGCGCTATCGCCGCACCGCCAACCTGTGGCCCGATGCCTGGGGCATCGCCCCCCTGCTGTTGCCCCTGCTGTTCATTGTTCAGGCCTTGCGCTCGCCGCTCACCAACGACGTCAGCACGGATCCCTACCATCCGCCACGGCTCCAGTGGGCCGAGCAGCTCAGAAGCCCGGAGGATCTCCCGGTCTCCCCCCCGCCCCTGCAACTATTTCCAGGCAACCCCGGTCCTCTCTATACCCGGGCATCCCCGGTCGAAGTGCTCGCGGAAGCCGAGGAACTGATGACGGAGCTGGGCTGGCAGGTTCGCCCGGGCAGCGAGGGTATCGATGCCGTCGTCACCACCGGCTGGTTCGGGTTTCAGGATGACGTGGCCCTGCGGGTCTTTGCCGGGCCCAAAGAGACCCGTATCGACATGCGCTCCGCCTCGCGCCAGGGGCGCAGCGATCTGGGGGTCAACCGGGCACGGATCATCGATTTCCTGAATCGGTTGAACGAGCGCCTGGGCGGGGCCTACAAGCCCAAGATGGAGAAGCTCAAAGAGGAACAAGATGCGCATTGAGGTCAAACCGGACCGGGCCTACGCCTGGTTCATCCGCCCCTTCTTCTGGCTGCAGAAACGCAACTACGGTCAGGTGCTGATCCCGGGCAAGTGCTGGGGGCGCTCCCCCAGGCTGTTCGCCGCGGTCGCCACCCTCTACGGCGTCATCAACCGCAAGCGCTCCCCCATCGACCCCGTGCTGCGCTCCCTGGTGACGGTGCGGGTCTCCCAGCTCAACTGGTGTCGTTTCTGTGTCGACATCAACGCCATGACCCTCGTCAAGCGGGCAGGCTCCAGCGACAAGGTGGAGGCGCTGGCCCGGTGGCGCGACAGCCCCTTGTTCGACGAGCGGGAGCGGGCCGTGCTGGACTATGCCGAGGCCATGACCGGGCTGGATGGCGTGAGCGACGAGCAGGCCGCCCGCCTCAAGCCCTGGTTCGATGACGACGCCCTGGTGGAGCTCACCGGCCTCATCGCCTTCCAGAACATGTCCGCCAAGTTCAATGCCGCTCTCGACATCGCTCCCCAGGGGTTCTGCCAGTTGCCGGTGCAACCCGAGCGCACCCTCGACAAGGGGCAGGGATGAACCAGGCACGCCTGCTGCTGTTGCTGGCGATGGGGGCCCTGGTCGGCACCTTCTTTGCCCTCGACCTTGACCACTATCTGAGCCTCACCCAGTTGCAGGTTCATCAGGCGCGCCTGGCCCTTTGGGTCGACCGCCATGTTGTCGCAGCCAGCCTGCTGTTTCTGGTGATCTATGTGCTCACCACCGCCCTCTCCCTGCCGGGGGCGGCCCTGCTCACCCTGGCGGGCAGCGCCGTCTTCGGCATTCTGTGGGGGCTCTTGCTGGTCTCCTTTGCCAGCTCCCTCGGCGCCACCCTGGCCTTTCTCAGCGCCCGCTTCCTGCTGAGGGACTGGGTCGAGACGCGCTTTGGCGACAAGCTGGCGAACATTCAGGCCGGCATGCAAAAGGAGGGGGCCTTCTATCTGTTGAGCCTGCGCCTCATCCCCCTCTTCCCCTTCTTTCTGGTCAACCTGGTGATGGGGCTCACCCCCATCAGAGTCAGCACCTACTACTGGGTCAGCCAGCTCGGCATGCTGCCGGGCACCCTCGTCTACGTGCTGGCGGGGAGCGAGCTGGCTACCCTCACCAGCACAGGCAACCTCTTCTCCCCCGGCCTGCTGGCCGCCCTGACCCTGCTCGGCCTGATGCCCTGGCTGATGCGTGCCTTGCAGCGCCGTCTCGCCCTCTACCGGTTGCACGCCCCCTACCGCAAGCCTGCGCGCTTTGACTACAACCTGCTGGTGATAGGTGCCGGCGCCGGAGGCCTGGTCACCAGCTACATCGCCGCCGCGGTGAAAGCCAGAGTGGCCCTCATCGAGCAGCACAGGATGGGAGGGGATTGCCTCCATACCGGCTGCGTCCCCTCCAAGGCGCTGATCCGAAGCGCCCGCTTCGCCTTTGAACAGCGCAAGGCCGGGGAGCTTGGTTTTACCCCGAGCCAGAGCCGCGCCGACTTTGCCGCCGTGATGGCGCGGGTCGCCCGGGTCATCGAGGAGGTCGAACCCCACGACTCGGTGGCGCGCTATGAAGGACTTGGGGTGGAGTGCATCCAGGGGCGGGCGCTGGTCACCTCTCCCTGGGAGGTGGAGGTCAACGGCAAGCGCCTGACCAGCCGTCGTATCGTGATCGCCACCGGCGCCCGCCCCCGGGTACCCGCACTGCCGGGGCTGGACGGGGTTCCCTACCTCACCTCCGACACCCTCTGGCAGCGACTGCGCGAGCCCCCCCGCCATCTGCTGGTGCTGGGAGGGGGCCCCATCGGCTGCGAGCTGGCCCAGAGCCTGGCCCTGCTCGGTATCCCCGTCACCCTGGTGGAGCAAGGCCCTCAGCTGCTGCCCCGGGAAGATAGGGACGTCGCCGGGGCTCTGGCCGCGCAGCTGGAGCACGACGGCGTCACCCTGCACCTCGGCTGGCAGGCTACCTCGGCCGAGTATATGGACGGTAAAGGCGCCAACCTGCCCATCCGGCTGTACCTGCGCCGGGGGGACGAGACGCTGGTGGTTGAGGGGGACCAGCTGCTGCTGGCCCTTGGCCGGGAGGCCAACGTGAGCGGTTTCGGCCTGGAGGCGCTGGGGGTTGAACTGGCCCCCGGCGGCACCCTGGCCATCGACGGCTTCCTCGCCACCAACTACCCCAGCATCCTGGCGGTGGGGGACGTTGCCGGCCCCTACCAGTTCACCCATTTTGCCGCCCATCAGGCCTGGTATGCCGCCATCAACGCCCTCTTTGGCCAGTTCAGGCGCTTTCGGGCAGACTACAGGGTCATGCCGGCGGCCACCTATACCAGTCCGGAGATAGCCCGGGTCGGCCTCAACCAGAAAGAGGCTCTGGCCCGGGGCATCCCCTTCGAGTCGACCCGCTTCGAGATGGCCGAGCTGGACAGAGCCATCGCCGACGGCGAGTCAGGGGGCTTCGTCGAGGTGCTGACGGTGCCGGGCCGTGACAGGATACTCGGGGCCACCATAGTGGGTGCTCACGCCGGCGAGCGGATCGCCGAGTTTGCCCTCGCCATGCGCCACCGCCTGGGACTTGGCAAGATCCTCGCCACCGTTCACCCCTACCCCACCCTGATGGAGGGGAACAAGTACGTGGCTGGCGCCTGGCGCCGTGCCCGCCAGCCCGGGCGCCTGCTGGCGCTGCTGGCCCGTTATCACCGCTGGCGCCTCGGCGCCTGACTCTGACGAGGCAACCATCATGTTCACGACCCGACTTCGCGCCCTGCTCCGTCCCCTGATGGCCGCTGTCCCCCTGCTGCTTGCCTCCCCGCTCCACGCCAATGACGCGTCGTGGCAGCAGACCCTGCTGGCCGCCAGGGGGCAGACCGTCTACTTCAACGCCTGGGGGGGCAGCCCCGAGATCAACGCCTACCTGGTGTGGGCGGGGCAGGAGATCGCTCGCCAGTACCAGGTCGAACTGGTGCAGGTGAAGGTGGATGACATCGCCCAGAGCGTGAGCCAGTTGCTGGCCGGCAAGCAGGCTGGCAAGACGTCGAACGGCCCCATCGACCTGCTCTGGGTCAACGGCGAGAACTTCAAGGCGCTCAAGGAGCAGGGGCTGCTGGGGGCCCCCTTTACCGACGAGCTGCCCAACATGGGCCTGGTGGACACCGCCCTGCCGGTGAGTGAAGACTTCACTGTGCCGGTCGAGGGGCTCGAGGCCCCCTGGGGCATAGGCCAGCTCAATCTGATGGTGGATGGCGACCAGGTAGACATTCCTCCCACCTCGGCGGCCGCCCTGCTTGCCTGGACCAAGGCTCACCCCGGCCGCTTCACCTACCCCAAGCCTCCCCAGTTTCACGGCTCGAGCTTTCTCAAGCAGATCCTGCTGGAGCTGACACCGGATCCGGCGCCCCTCTATCGGGAGGCGACCGATGCCGACTTCCTTCGCATCACCGCCCCTCTCTGGGCCTGGCTCGACCAGCTTCACCCCGCGCTCTGGCGAAAGGGCAGGCTCTTCCCCACCGGCGCCGCCGAAACCAGGCAGTTGCTCGATGACGGCGAGCTGGCCATGGCCATCAGCTTCAACCCGGGGGAAGCCCAGAGTTCGGTGCAAAACGGCACCCTGCCCCCCACCGTCCAAGCCATCGCCATGGAAAAAGGGGCGCTCACCAACAGCCATTTCCTCGCCATCCCCTTCAATGCCTCCGCCCGGGCCGGGGCCAAGGTGGTGGTCAACTTCCTGCTGAGCCCCGCCGCCCAGGCGCGCAAGAGCGACCCCGCCTTCTGGGGGGATCCCAGCGTGCTGCGCCAGGAGGCGCTGCCAGGCCAGACCCGTCCGGCATTGCGCTTCAAGGGAGTGGCAGAGCCCCACCCCAGCTGGCAGACGCGGCTGGAAGCGGCCTGGGCCGAGCGCTACGGCCACTGATCCATCATGCAGGCGCGCGCCCCTCTTCTCCTCCTGCTGCCCTTTTTGATGCTGGGAGCCTTGCTGCTGGGGATCCCGCTCGCCGGGGGCCTGCTGTGGCTGGTCATCGAGGGGCTCTCCCCCGCCAATCTATCCCTCTTGCTCCCCCAGCCCGGACTCTGGCACTCCGCAGGGTTGAGCCTCTGGGTGGCGGGGGCCTCCACCCTGGGGGCCCTCGGCGCCACCGCCCTGCTGCTCGCCCAGGGGGACGGGCGTCCCTGGATGCGCTGGCTGCGCCGCCTGCTCTCCCCCCTGCTGGCGCTTCCCCACGTCGCCTTTGCCATCGGCATCGCCTTTCTGATCGCTCCCTCCGGCTGGCTGCTGCGCCTCGTCGCCCCCCTGCTTGACCTCACCCATCTGCCCCCGGACTGGCAAACCCTCAAGGATCCCTGGGGCCTTGGCCTCATCGTGGTGCTCATCCTCAAGGAGACCCCCTTCCTGCTGCTGATGGCGCTGGCGGCACTGGATCCCGCCAAGGTGGCGCGCCAGCAGTGGCTGGGGGCCAGCCTCGGCTTCAGTGCCCCCCGGATCTGGTGGCGCCTGCTGCTGCCCGCCCTCTGGCCCGCCCTGCGACTGCCCCTCTACGCGGTGGCCGCCTATGGTCTGGCGGTGGTGGATCTCGCCCTGCTGCTGGGGCCGGATGCCCCGCCGCCCCTGGCGGTGCGACTCTGGCTCTGGTATCAGGATGCCGACCCCGCCTGGCGCGGCGCCAGTGCCAGCGGCGCCCTCTTGCTGCTCGCCCTCAACCTGCTGCTGCTTGGCGCCATCAGGCTGCTGGAGCGGGCCCACCTCACCCTCGGCAAGGCTCGCTGGCTGGATGGGCGACGCGCCCCCGCCTCGCCCTGGCCCGCACTCATTGCCCGCATCGGCGTGTGGGGGCTGCTCCTGACCAATCTGCTGGTGCTCGCCGCCCTGCTGCTCTGGTCCCTGACCCGGCGCTGGTCTTTTCCCGCCCTCTGGCCGAGCGAATGGAGCAGCCACCACTGGCAGGCTCTGCTGCCGAGCCTGGGCCCGCTGCTGTGGCAGAGTCTGTGGCTGGCCCTGCTCTGCGCCGCGCTCTCCCTGCTGCTGGCGGTGCTCTGTCTCGAGACGTTGCCTGCGCGCCGCGCCGCACGCACCCTCTGGCTTGTCTGCCTGCCTCTGCTGCTGCCCCAGGCCAGCCTGCTGTTTGGATTGCGCCTTCAGACCGACGGGCTGGGATTCACTGGCATAGGCCCTGCCTGGGTACTCTGGAGCCAGTTGATCTTCGTCTTTCCATACGTCTATCTCTGCCTGCACGGCCCCTATCGCCAGTTCGACGAGCGCCTCACCCGGGTGGCCCTCACGCTCGGGACCAGCCCCTGGGGGGCCTGGTGGCGAGTCAAGGGTCCCCTGCTCGCCCGCCCCCTGTTGTTCGCCTTCGGTGTCGGGGCGGCAGTGAGCCTGGCCCAATACCTGCCGACCCTGCTGTTCGGGGGCGGGCGGGTCGTCACCATCACCACGGAGGCGGTGGCCATCGGCAGCGGCCTCAACCGGCGGCTGGCGGGGCTCTACGGCCTGCTGCAACTCCTGCTGCCCCTGTTCATCTATGCCCTGGCGCTCTGGCTGCCGCGGCGCATCAACCCCGCCCTGAGGCCCTGACCCGATGCTGCACACCTCCGCACTCATCCTCTTCCTCGACGACGCCCCCCTGCTGACGCTCCCCCCCCTCAGGGTGGCCCCGGGCGAGGTACTCACCCTGATGGGACCGAGCGGCTGTGGCAAGAGCTCCCTGCTGGCGGCGCTGGCGGGAGTGCTGCCACCCGGGGGGCCCATCCGGCTGACCGGGGACATCCTGCTCGGCGCACATCGCCTCACCCCGCTGCCCCCCCAGGAGAGGGGCGTCGGCATCCTGTTTCAGGATGACCTGCTGTTTGCCCACCTGACGGTGGCCGAAAATCTGATGTTCGGCATGCCGGCGCATCTCAAGGGGATGGCGGCAAGGCAGACCCGGGCCCGCGAGGCGCTGGCCGAGGTCGGGCTGGAGGCTCAGGCGGACAAGCTGCCCGGGGCGCTCTCAGGTGGCCAGAAAGCCCGCGTCAGCCTACTGCGTGCCCTGCTGGCCGAGCCCAGGGCATTGCTGCTGGACGAGCCCTTCTCCCGCCTCGACAAGCCGCTGCGGGCGGCATTCAGAACCCTGGTGTTCGAGCGCCTGCGCACGCAGGCCATCCCCGCGCTGCTGGTGACCCACGACGAAGAGGATGCGCCGGGCACCGTCTTGCAGCTGATCCCCCCAGCCATCCCAGAAGAGGAGCACCACCTTGTTTGATCGCCACCTGATCCCGGTTATCCGCCTCCCCCTCGCCGCACTCGCCCGCCCCCTGTGCCGGGCCGGGGTGAGCGCCAACCAGGTGAGCCTCGCCGGCTTTCTCATCGGCATGCTGGCGCTGCCGCTGCTGGCCTTTGGCTGCTATCAGTGGGCGTTGGCGGCGATTCTGCTCAACCGGCTGCTGGACGGGCTGGATGGCGCCGTGGCGCGGGAAACGGGCATCACCGACTGCGGCGGGTTTCTCGACATCACGCTGGATTTCATCTTCTACGCCGCCGTGGTGCTGGGCTTTGCCCTCGCCGACCCGGCCAACGCCCTGGCCGCCGCCACCCTGCTGTTCGCCTTCATGGGCACGGGATCGAGCTTTCTGGCCTTTGCCATCATGGCGGGTAAACGGGACATCGAGAGCCCCGTCTACCACCACAAATCCCTCTACTATCTGGGCGGGCTCACCGAGGGGAGCGAAACCATCGCCCTCTTCGTGATCATGTGCCTCTGGCCCGCCGCCTTCGTGCCACTGGCCTACGGTTTCGCCCTGCTCTGTGCCATCACGACCCTGACCCGGATCTGGAGCGGCTACCACACCCTGCGCTGACGGGATCCCGGGGAGCGCGCCGGCACGGAGCACTTGCGCCTGCACGCCAATGTTTTACCATGACGGCACTCTTTTTCAGGCTCACGAGAACCCTATGCGTCGCCTTGTCTGTGTCCTCTCCCTGTTTCCCCTGATCTACGGCTGCAGCAGCACGCCGGCGCCCAAGCCCGTGGTCAAACCCCAACCCAACAGCGCCTTCATCAACCAGACGCCGCCGAGCAAACCCTTCTACGGGCAGGTGAGCCAGCCCGGGGTCAGCAAGGGGGACTTCGCCAATCGTTCCAACGTGGACAACTTCGTGCAGCGGATGGTGCAAAAGCACGGCTTCGACAGCGCCGAGCTGCACCGGGTGCTGGCCCAGGCCGAGCGTTATGACTGGATCATCAAGCTGATGGACGCCCAGGCCCCCACCACCAGGCCGCCCACCGGTCCGACCGGCGCCTGGAACCGCTACCGCGCCAAGTTCATCACCCCGGACAACGTACAGAACGGCGTCAACTTCTGGCGTGAATACGAGAGTGAACTCAACCGGGCGCAGCAGATCTACGGGGTGCCACCCGAGATCATCGTCGGCATCATCGGGGTGGAGACCCGCTGGGGTCGGGTGATGGGCAAGACCCGCATTCTCGACGCCCTGGCGACCCTGGCATTTGACTACCCGCGCCGCGCCGACTTCTTCACCGGCGAGCTGGAAGCCTTCCTGGTGATGACCCGGGATGAGGGGATGGATCCCACCGAACCCAAGGGCTCCTATGCCGGGGCCATGGGCTACGGCCAGTTCATGCCGTCGAGTTTTCGCAACTACGCGGTGGACTTCAACGGCAACGGCCACACCAACCTGTGGGATCCGGTGGATGCCATCGGCAGCGTGGCCAACTACTTCAAGGCCCACGGCTGGGAGAAAGGGCAGCCGGTGGCAGTACGCGGCCAGGGACAGCTGCCGGGCTATGAGCACGGCTTCCAGACCCGCTACCCGGTGGCCACCCTGCGCGGTGCCGGGCTGGCTCCCACCGGCTCCCTTGGCAATCACAAGGAGGCGAGCCTGCTGCGTCTGGATGTCGGCACCGGTTACCAGTACTGGTACGGCTTGCCGAACTTCTACGCCATCACCCGCTACAACCACAGCACCCACTACGCCATGGCGGTATGGCAGCTTGGCCTTGCCGTCAGGGATGCCAGAGGCGGCTACTGAGCCAGCCTCAATGCCAACGAAAACGGGCCCGCAGGCCCGTTTTTTTATTCGTTTTCCAGCAGCCAGCGTTTGAGCAGGGCGGCCAGCTGCTCCTGATCGGCCAGGCTCAATGGGGCCAGCAGGCGGCGCTCGTTCGCCACGTGCTGTTCCACCGCATGGTCAACCAGCTCCCGCCCCGGCTCCGTCAGGCAGACCAGCAGGCTGCGCCTGTCATCGGGGGAGGCTTCACGTCTTATCAGGCCACGCTGCTCCAGCTTGTCGAGCCGGGCAGTCATGGCCCCTGAACTCAGCATGGCGGACTGGTAGAGCGCGGTCGGAGTCAGCGGCTCACCGGCCCGACGCAGGGTCGCCAGGATATCGAAGTCAGACCCCAGCAGACCGCACTCCTTGAGGGTCTCGCTCACTTCGCGCCCGGCGATCGCCGCCATGCGCGCCACCCGCCCCAGCACCCCCATGGGGGAGCAGTCGAGGTCCGGGCGCTGCCGGGCCCACTGGGCCAGCAGCTGATCTACATGATCACTCTCCATTCGGGCTCCATTATCTTTACATGAAGATACTTGATAATAAACCAACTCGCGGCTAATGTATCTTTACTTAAAGATACTTTGTTGCGAGATAACCATGCCACTGCTGATCGCCCTGCTCGCCCCCCTGCTCTGGGGCAGCACCTATGCCGTCGTCAGTCTCTACCTGACCGACTACTCCCCCTACTGGGTGGCCGTGTGGCGCGCCCTCCCCGCCGGGGTGCTGCTGCTGTTACTCCATCCCCGCAGGCCGCCTCTCGTCTGGAGCAGGCAGTTCCTGCTGGCGTTTTGCAACATCACCGCCTTCTTCGCCCTGCTGTTCGTGGCGGCGTTTCGCCTGCCAGGCGCCGTGGCGGGTACGTTGGGAGCGACGCTGCCCCTCATCCTGATGGGGCTGGCCTGGCTGCAAGACGGTGTCAGACCGACGCTCAAGTGGCTGTTGCTGGGGGTGATGGGGCTCGTCGGGGTGCTCTTGTTGCTCAATCCCTCTGCCAATCTGGATCCCGTCGGCGTGGTGTGCGCCCTGCTCGCCACCCTGCTCATCGGCCAGTCGAGTCGCTGGATGCAACGCTGGCCGGTGGACGATCTGCTGGCCCTGACCGCCTGGCAGCTGCTGCTGGGCGGCCTGATGCTGATCCCGCTGGCCTGGTGGCTGGCCGGCCCCATGCCCCTGCCCAGGGCTGACGCCACTCCCGGGCTTATCTGGCTGGTGATCCTCAACACGGCCCTGGCCTACTGGGCCTGGCTCTGGGGACTCAAACGCCATGGCCCGGAGGTGATGGGGATGCTGGCCCTCACCAACCCCATGGTGGCGGTCTCCTGCGGTGTGCTGATGGTGGGAGAAACCCTGGATGGCCGTCAGTGGCTCGGCATCGGCACCATCCTGCTCTCTCTCTTCCTGATGAAGCTGCCTGCCCGCCCCTTCCTCAAGCGCTGGCAGAACCGCAAAGCCGCCACCGGCAGCGTCGACAACGGCTGATCCGCAGTCAACCCGACACAATAAAGAAGAGGAGCCACCAGGGCTCCTCTTTCAAATGGGTTGTTGCCGTGAGGGTCAGACCCCGGCTTTGGCCAGGGCGGCGGAGACGATCTGCTGGGCTTCCTGCTGGATGAGGTCCAGGTGCGCCTCCCCCTTGAAGCTCTCCATGTAGATCTTGTAGATGGACTCTGTACCGGAGGGGCGCGCCGCGAACCAGCCGTTCTCGGTCACCACTTTCAGGCCGCCGATGGCGGCATCGTTGCCAGGCGCCTTGGTCAGCTTGGCGAGGATGGGCTCACCAGCCAGGGTAGAGGCTTCCACCAGGGCCGGATCCAGCTTGGAGAGCACCGCCTTCTGGGCGCTGTTGGCCGGGGCATCGATGCGGCGGTAGCTGGAGCGGCCGAATCTGGCTTCGAGCGCATCGTAGTGGGCCTGGGGATCCTTGCCGGTCACCGCCAGGATCTCGGCCGCCAGCAGCGCCAGGATGAAGCCATCCTTGTCGGTGGTCCAGACGGTACCGTCCTTGCGCAGGAAGGAGGCACCCGCGCTCTCCTCGCCGCCAAAGCCGAACTCGCCGCTGTAGAGACCGTCCACGAACCACTTGAAGCCGACCGGCACCTCTTTGAGGGTGCGACCGATCTCGCCGGCCACCCGGTCGATCATGGAAGAGGAGACCAGCGTCTTGCCGACGGCCGCCCCCTTGGGCCAGCCGGTTCTGTGGGTGAACAGATACTGGATGGCCACCGCCAGATAGTGGTTCGGGTTCATCAGGCCCGCCTTGGTGACGATGCCGTGACGGTCGTAGTCAGGGTCATTGCCAAGGGCGATGTCGAACTTGTCTTTCAGGGCAATCAGGCTCGCCATGGCGAACGGGCTGGAACAGTCCATCCGGATCTTGCCGTCTTTATCCAGGGTCATGAAGGAGAAGGTCGGGTCGACCTTGTAGTTCACCACCTCGATGTCCAGACCGTAACGCCTGGCGATGACGTCCCAGTAGGCGACGCCGGAGCCACCCAGCGGATCCACGCCGATCTTGATGCCAGCCTGCTTGATGGCGGCCAGATCCAGCACATTTTCGAGATCATCCACATAAGGGGTGACATAGTCGTGTTCCACCACGAACGGGCTCTTGAGGGCCTCGGCAAACGGCATCCGCTTCACGCCGGCCAGGCCCGCTTCCAGGATCGCGTTGGCGCGGTCTTCCACCCACTTGGTGATCTCGCCTTCGGCAGGACCGCCGTGGGGCGGGTTGTATTTGAAGCCACCATCTTCCGGCGGGTTGTGGGACGGGGTGATCACCACGCCGTCCGCCTGCGCCACGGGTTTGCCTGCGTTGTGACGCAGGATGGCATGGGAGATGACCGGGGTCGGCGTGAAGCCGAGGCCGGCCTGAATGCGGGTCTCGACACCGTTGGCCGCCAGCACTTCCACCGCGCTGGCAAAGGCGGATTCGGACAGGGCATGGGTATCCATGCCGACGAACAGCGGCCCCGTGATACCGGCCTGCTGGCGGTACTCCACCAGCGCCTGGGTCACCGCCAGAATGTGGGATTCGGTGAAGGCGCTGTGCAGGGCGCTGCCGCGGTGACCGGAGGTGCCGAAGGCGACCCGCTGCTCAGGGCGGCTCATGTCCGGCTTGTTGAGGTAGTAGGCGCTGACCAGACGGGGAATGTTGGTCAGATCGCAAAGACGAGCCGGCTGACCGGCGTGGGAATGCTGTGCCATGGCGTTTTCCTTGAGCTGAGCCTTGCCCGGCAAGGCCTGAAGTCATTGATGGGTTAAACGGCGCCGCACACCCGAGCCGTCAGATCCTCGTCATAACCCATGCTGTTCATGAGCTGGGCCACCATGTTCTGCTTGCGGCTGGTATTGGTATTGGTGATCACCCAGAACGGGGTCTCCGGTACCGGCTTGGGCTTGGTGGTGCTGCCACTGGCACGCAGCGCTTCCGGGTCACGGGAGAAATAGACGCGCTTGCGCCCTTTTATCTCGGTCGCCTGGGTGAAGCCTTCCGGGTTGTCCCGATAGAGGGTGCTCAATACCAGCATGAAGCGGTTGATGGACTTCTCTTCTTTCTGCAACTCGCCGGAATCCAGCAACGCCTCCAGCCCCAGGGCATCGGCCACGGGTTGCGGTTGCATCGCAGGCGCGGCCGCCACGGTTGCCGTGCCGGCCTGGGCGGGTTGCTCCAGCAGGCGACGCAGGATATCGGACGCACTCTCGCCGATGTGCCGGGTCTGGCTCGCGATAAAGAAGTAGAGATCGTCATCAAGCTCGATGGTTTTCATAGGGATGCGCTGGACTCGTCGAAATTCGGATGCGGCGATTATACATAGGCAGACCCGGCAGCCCAAGCAAGGGGCGGACAGATGTGCATGAATCTCCTTGAGAATACGGCATAATGACGGGCCAAGTGTGTGATCCCCCGCACTGATAGCCGATCCCGGGGAGATATTTTTGAAAAAAAACCACAAAAAAATCCCCCACCATGAATGAAATCCTTTTCTTTCAGTGTGTTAAAAATTATGGCGATAGAGCCCACGACCGATAAGGTGTCATTTTGCAACAATACCCACGATTGAACTTCAAGGAACAGGGCGAAGGCCCGACTGTCGTGCTGATCCATGGCCTCTTTGGCAGCCTGGACAACCTCGGCCTGCTGGCGCGCCCCCTCAGCGAACAATACCGGGTCATCAGCGTCGATCTGCGCAATCACGGCGCCTCCTTTCACTCGGACGAGATGAGCTACCCGGCTCAGGCGGCGGACATCCTGACCCTGCTGGACCATCTTGGACTTGAACAGGTGGCCCTGGTGGGCCACTCCATGGGGGGCAAGGTCGCCATGCAGGTCGCCAAGCAGGCCCCACACAGGGTCAGCAAGCTGGTGGTGGCGGACATCGCCCCGGTGGCCTATCCCCACGCCCGCCACAAGAACGTGTTTGCCGGGCTCAATGCCACGCTGGCCACGCCCCCCCAGAGCCGCAGCGAGGCGGAAGCCATGCTGGCCGAGCACATCGAGATCGCCGGGGTGCGCCAATTCCTGCTCAAATCCTTCGCCAAAGGGGAGTCTGGATGGGGGTGGCGTTTCAACGTGCCGGCCCTTGAGCGCAACTACGCCAACATCATGGGCTGGCCCGACGATGAACGCCGCTTCGAAGGCGCGACACTCTTCATCAAGGGGGGCGACTCCGACTATATGCTGCCCGAATACACCGGGGCCGCGATGGCCCAGTTCCCGGCCGCCAGGGCCCGCGTCATCGCCGGCACCGGCCACTGGTTGCACGCGGAAAAGCCGGTTTTGTTCAACAAACTGGTTGTGGATTTCCTGTCGACAGGCGGTTAACAGTTTCAAATCCTTTGTGATATAGTGCGCCCGTCTTAAGGAGTGCGCGCAATCCATGCTGAGTGAACACATCGATCTCATCGAGAGTCTGGGCCTGAAACTGTTCTTCGTGGCCATCTTCCTGCTGATTGGTCTGGCCATTCAGGACGTGCTCAAACGGGGCAATGTGCCCCGCTTCGGCCGCTTCATCGTCTGGCTGGTGCTGTTTCTGGGTTGCGCGGGTTTTGTCGCCAAGGGGCTGATCGAAATGGGCTGGGAAGGCTCAGGGATCGGCTAACTACTTTTCATCTGTGATGTATGGCCAAACAGCAAACTGATCGAACAACACTGGATCTGTTCGCAACTGAGAAGCGCCCCGGCAGGCCAAAGACCAATCCACTCCCCCGCGAGACCCAGCTCAAGATCAACAAGCGCAACCAGCTCAAGCGCGATCGTGAGAACGGGCTGAAACGGGTCGAGTTAAAGGTGGAAGCCGAGTTGCTGGAGCGCCTGAACCAACTTGCGCTGCAACAGAACGTCAGCCGAGCCGAGCTGATCCAATCTATCCTGAAGCAACAGATCGAGTCTGCTCATGCAGCAGGCATCGCAATCTGAACCGTCAAGCATCAACACCAGATACGGGTAACGAAACACTATGGCTAGTGTAGGTCTGTTTTTCGGCAGCGATACCGGTAATACCGAAGCTGTCGCCAAGATGATCCAGAAAGAACTGGGCAAACAACTGATTGAAGTCCGTGACATTGCCAAGAGCAGCAAGGCCGACATCGACAGCTTCGATCTGCTGATGTTCGGCATCCCGACTTGGTACTACGGCGAAGCCCAGGCCGATTGGGACGACTTCTTCCCCGAACTCGAAGAGATCGACTTCAACAACAAGCTGGTGGCCATCTTCGGATGCGGCGATCAGGAAGACTATGCCGAGTACTTCCTCGACGCCATGGGCACCCTGCGTGACATCGTCGAAGCCAAGGGCGCCATCATCATCGGCCACTGGCCGACCGCGAGCTACGAGTTCGAAGCCTCCAAGGCGCTGGTGGATGACAAGCACTTCGTGGGCCTGGGCATCGACGAAGATCGCCAGCCGGAGCTGACCGCCGAGCGCGTCAAGGGTTGGTGCAAACAGCTGCACGAAGAGATGTGCCTGGGCGAGCTGGAGTGATCTGATCTCCCTCCCTCTTCATGCAACAAGGGCCCCGACGGGGCCCTTGTTGCATCTGCAGCAGGCATTCAGCCACCCCTGTGCTGGGGCTTGGATCTGACATAGAGGGTGCGCTTCACCTGGGCCACCAGCTCGCCCTGACCATCCTGCACCTGCACCTCGAACTCGGGAAAGTGCTTCTCTCCCCCCTCAGTCGCCGCCACGATCGATGCCAGCTTGGCGTCGCTCAGGGTGAACTCCGCCACCAGTTTGCCCTTGCCCGGCTTGATGAAATTGATGCTGCCCGCCTTGTCCCACACGTAGTAGCGGTTCTTGAAATATCCCATCAGCATCAACGGGTAGATGGGATCCGTCATGGCGAACATGCTGCCACCGAACTGGGTCCGGTTGGCATTCTTGTTCCACCAGCGGGACTTGAGAGTGACCCGGCAGAAGCGGAAATCGGGGCTCAGGGTTTCTATCTTGATGCCTGCACCCCAGAAGGGGGGCCAGGCGTTGAGGGCGCAGCGCACCCAGGCGGCATTGCCGAAAAGCCAATCCATGGATCTCATCCGACCAGACTATAAAGAAGTCACATAGTATCAACATTCTCTGGTCGAGCAAGCGGGCCTGAATATTCCCATAACGGGCTTGATGAGCTAAAGCCCTTGAATTGCTGGGTTTATTTTTAACTTGGCTACGACCTATAATGACAGGCCAAGCGAGTTCGTGGTTGCCATTACAGCGGCAGTCAATCAGAATAACCACACCTTCGAGAATGCGAATAAATAGAAATGGCAGACAACAACCAAGCGTTAAAAAAGGCCGGGCTCAAGATCACTTTGCCCCGTGTCAAGATCCTGGAAATCCTGCAACAGCCGGACTGCCAGCACACCAGTGCGGAAGATCTGTACAAACGGCTGATCGATCAGGGCGAGGAGATTGGTCTCGCTACCGTTTATCGCGTTCTCAACCAGTTTGATGATGCCGGTATCGTCACCCGTCACCATTTCGAAGGGGGCAAGTCGGTGTTCGAGCTGGCCACCCAGGAGCACCACGACCACCTGGTCTGCCTCGACTGCGGCAAGGTGATCGAGTTTTCCGACGAGGTGATCGAACAGCGCCAGCGCGACATCGCCAAGGCGCACAACATCCGCCTGACCAACCACAGCCTCTACCTGTATGGCCACTGCGCCAACGGTGACTGCAAGCACGACGATTGATTCGGCCGGGTCGGCGCAATAAAAAAGCCAGCATCATGCTGGCTTTTTTGTGTCCGCAATCCGGAACAGAAGCGGCAGGGTTTCCCCTGCCCTCTTCTATCAGACCTCGGCCTTGCCCCAGACGTCACGCAGGGCCACGGTGCGGTTGAACACCAGGCGCTCGGCGCTGGAGAGCTTGTTGTCGGCGCAGAAGTAACCTTCACGCTCGAACTGGTAGGCAAACTCCGGCTTGGCATCCTTCAGGGAAGCCTCCACCCGGGCCCCTTCGATGATCACCAGGGATTCCGGATTCAGGGCCGCTTCGAAGTCATCCTCGGCGCCCGGGTTCGGCACCTTGAACAGACGGTCGTAGAGACGCACTTCGGCCGGCAGGGAGTGAGTGGCGCTGACCCAGTGGATCACCCCTTTCACCTTGCGGCCGTCCGCCGGATCCTTGCCCAGGGTCTCGGGGTCGTAAGAGCAGTAGATGCAGGTGATCTTGCCGTCCGCATCCTTCTCGACCCGTTCGGCCTTGATGACGTAGGCGTTGCGCAGGCGCACTTCCTTGCCCAGCACCAGACGCTTGAACTGCTTGTTGGCTTCCTCTTTGAAGTCCGCCTCGTCGATGAAGATTTCGCGGGAGAAATGCAGCTCACGGGTCCCCATCTCCGGCTTGTTCGGGTGCGCAGGGGCTGTCAGCACCTCGTCCGCCGCCAGGTTCTCGATCACCACCTTCACCGGGTGCAGCACGGCCATGGCGCGCGGGGCGTTCTCGTTGAGATCGTCGCGGATGCAGGCTTCCAGCATGCTCATCTCGACGATGTTGTCCTGCTTGGTCACACCGATGCGCTTGCAGAACTCGCGGATGGAGGCCGGGGTGTAACCACGGCGGCGCAGACCGGAGACGGTCAGCATGCGCGGATCATCCCAGCCGTTCACGTGCCCCTCGGTCACCAGCAGGTTCAGCTTGCGCTTGGACATGACGGTGTATTCGAGGTTCAGACGGGAGAACTCGTACTGACGGGGGTGACAGTCGATGCTGATGTTGTCCAGCACCCAGTCATACAGGCGACGGTTGTCCTGGAACTCCAGGGTACACAGGGAGTGGGTGATCCCCTCCAGGGCATCCGAGATGCAGTGGGTGAAGTCATACATCGGGTAGATGCACCACTCGTCACCGGTCTGGTGGTGGTGGGCAAACTTGATGCGATAGATGACGGGATCGCGCATCACCATGAAGGGGGATGCCATGTCGATCTTGGCGCGCAGGCAGGCGCTCCCTTCGGCCATCTCACCGTTCTTCATCTTGGCGAACAGGGCAAGGTTCTCTTCCACGCTGCGATCGCGGAACGGGCTGTTCTTGCCAGGGGCGGTCAGGGTGCCGCGGTATTCGCGCATCTGCTCCGGGGAGAGCTCGTCCACATAGGCCAGTCCCTTCTCGATGAGCTCGATGGCGTAGCCGTGCAGCTTGTGGAAATAGTCGGAGGAGTAGCAGATCTCGCCGCTCCACTGGAAGCCCAGCCACTGGACGTCCTGCTTGATGGACTCCACGAACTCGATGTCTTCCTTCGCCGGGTTGGTGTCATCGAAACGCAGGTTGCACTGACCCTGATAGTCGCGGGCGATGCCGAAGTTCAGGCAGATGGATTTGGCGTGGCCGATATGGAGATAACCGTTCGGCTCCGGCGGGAAACGGGTATGCACGCTGCTGTGCTTACCGCTGGCCAGATCTTCATCAATGATCTGACGAATAAAGTTAGTTGGGCTGTTCGCCTGACTCATGGCTCACCTCAAAAATGCGTCACTGGCGGACGTTGTGCCGGCTGGCACCCTCATACCCCCGCCGTCAAGCCGGGTATGATCCCTCATTACGCGCCCTGCCTCAACCTGAATTTGGCCAATTCGGGTCATTGGCGCACCAAAAACGGCGAAACGGGAGAAATTGCAGAGATCCTGGTCAAAAAAAGCCCCGCACGGGGCGGGGTCTCAAGTGATGAAAAACAGACAAAACACACACAACAAAGGTTCACACGCAGAGTCAACCTTTCCCAAACCCGATGGTCATCGACCTTGGGAAAGGCGGGTCTTGCGACCCACCTTGCGTTATGGATTGAGAGCTATCAGTTCAGCTCGGTGACGCGGCTGGTGCGCTTACCATCGAAGCTGGTGGTACGCAGCCAGACCTTGCCATCCACAGTCGGCTTGGCGGCAGCATCGTAGGCGCTCCAGCTCTTGCCGTCCAGGCTGTACTGGATGGGCAGACCCGGCAGATCCACGTTCGCTTCCAGCACACCGTTCACCACCTTGGCACCCGGTACGGAGAGGCGATATTCCACCCCGGCCTGGTCCAGTTTCGGCAGCACGCGCTGACCCAGCACGTTGGCAAACTGGTTCCACTCCTTGTTCAGGGTGGCCTTGTTGACATGCTTGGTGGTGCCGGAGAACTCGCGACCCTTCACGTAATCGAGCTCGAAGCCGCCCTTGTGCCAGGCGCGCTCGGCCACGGAGAAGATGCGCGGATAGACCATGTATTCGTACTGGGCATCGGTGCGCACGGTTTCACTCCACTGCTGACCGGAGATCCCCTTGAACTTGACCGGATCCTGGTCACCCTTGGCCACGAAGGCGTTGCCGTCGCGGTCAACCGAGGTCTCGGCGTTCTGCGGCAGGTTTTCCGGGGAGAAGGCGAACACCTTGCGGGTGTCGTTGAAGCGGGTTGCCCAGTAGTAGCCGCGCTCGGCCGGGTGTACCTCGTTCGGGAAGTCGAAGTAGAGGTAATCCGGGTTGGAGAGCACCACGTCATAGCCCTTGTGCGCCCACTTCATCGCCTCGTTGAAACCACCCCAGTAGAGGGTTTCCCAGAAGTTGACCCGGGTCTTGTCGGTGGCGAATACGCTGGCATCCGTGGCGTACTTCAGGCCATCTTCCCACGCCTGCAGGGTGGAGAAGCCGTGGCCCTTGACCATCTCGCTCACTTCCTTGGCAAAGTAGACCGGCAGCTCGGCCACGTCCTTGATCTTGCCATCGTCGATCATCTTCTGGCACATGGGGGACTTGCCGAACGGCTTGTCCTGCTTGCTGGAGTCGACGTTGCCCTTCCAGGCCACCAGATCTTCTTTCTTGGTGACGGCTGGATCCTGGTAACCACCGCCCTGCATGATGTTCTTCGCCTCGTCACCACCGTAGTGCCAGGCGGTCAGCGGCTGGCCGGCGGCCTGGTGCATCTGGGCCACTTCGTCCATCACCTTGGCAACGAAGGTGGCGGCACCCGGCTGGCAGGGGTTGATGAAGGACATCTTGTCGTAGAACTGCACCGAGGTGACGTTGGAGGTATCGGCCGGGTCAGTCAGACGGAACTGGTTGGCCTCGGCTTCTTTGCCCTCGCTCATCAGACGCTTGTAGCGCGCCTCCATGGAGACCACGGCGGCACGGGCGTGGGCCGGCATGTTGATCTCGGGGATCACGGTCACACCGCGGGCCTTGGCATAGCGTACCAGGTCGATGTAGTCCGCCTTGCTGTAGAAACCGGAGCCCTGGTTGTCGCTGGTGGGGCCGGAGCCGAGCTGCGGCATCAGGCACTTGGTTTCGGACTCGTCATGGCAACGCTGGCTGCCGACGTCGGTCAGCTCCGGCAGGCCCGGGATCTCCAGACGCCAGCCTTCATCGTTGGTCAGCCCCAGGTGCAGCACGTTGAGCTTCATGGCGGACATCTGGTCAACCAGCTTCTTCATGGTCTCGGGGCTTCGGAAGTGACGGGCCACGTCGGTCTGCATGCCGCGGTATTCAAAGCGCGGCGCATCCTCGACGCTCATCTGGCTCACCAGCTTGTCGTCAACACCCAGCAGAGAGATCAGGGACTGGGCGCCCCAGAAGGCGCCGTCAACGTCGTGCCCCTGAATGACGGTGCCCTTCTTGCCGATGGTCATGTCGTAGCCTTCGGCCTGCTTGAGCTTGCTGCCGAGCTTGATGGTGACCGGGTAGCCGGTGTCGGAGAGGGTAACACCCAGCTTGGTCAGTTGCGCCTTCAGGGCCTCGGCGCGATCGCTCGGCAGGTCAAGGGCATTGAGCTTGATGGTGGAGAAGTCGACTTGCGGGCCGGCCTTGACCACCTGCTTCATCGGGCTTGGCAGGATGCGGTCGTCAATCTTGCCGGCAGGCAGCAGGGTACTGGTCTGGTTGGCGGCGAAACGGGTCTCGCTGTTCATCAGGATGTTGTTGTCATCCTTGGTGCGCTTCCAGCCATCGGCCGGCATCGGCTTCTCGTAGGTGCTGGCATCGTCGATGTTGCTCATGCTGGCCAGCACTTTCGGCTCGGCCCCTTCACTGGCGACATACCAGTTCGGCATGATGTCAGATTCGAACAATACCCAGTATTCCACCACCAGGGGCACCTCGACCGTGGCGTCCTTGGCAAAGCCCTGGAACTTCTCGGTCGGCGTCAAACGATAGAGGTCGCCGGTCAGGTGGGTGATGGTGAACTGGTCGTTGTCCACCCGCTGGATGCGGCGGATGGAGGAGACATAGATGCTCCAGTCCTTGGAGGTGACGTCGGCACCGGTGTTGGTCAGGTGCAGCTTGGCAACGCCGCAGCTTGCCCACTCGGAGCCCAGGGCCTGGCAGTCAAGACCGGCGCCGGCACCGTCATTGGTGACGACTTCGTACTTGACGACGAGGTTGCTGGCGAGGGCGTCGACCACCGCTTGCCTGGCAGCATCGGCTGCAAGTGCGGGACCGGCGAAAACGGTAGACATGGCAATGGCTAACAGAGAATGTTTCAAGTTCATAACTGCTGCTCTCATTTGAAGTAAAGGTTGGATTTTCTTGGCTTTTTTTATATGGGGCCCCGAGGCGGGGCCCTTAGTTATGTCAACAATGGACTTAGACTTGAGGTGAGCGAGTCGCTCGATTAACGCAGGGCTTTCATCTCACCGGCGATGATCTCGGCCAATGGGCCCAGAATCACCTGCAGGTTCTGCTCACCGAGCTTGACCACACCGGCCGCGCCCAGGGCTTTGAGCTTGCGCTCATCGACGATGCTGCGATCTTTCAGGGTCAGACGCAGACGGGTGATGCAGGCATCGATGGTCACCAGGTTGTCCTGACCACCCAGCACTTCCAGATACTGCTTGGCCAGCTCGGTGCGGTCGGTGGTTTGAGCCTGTACCGGTACGGCTTCGTCATCTTCACGACCCGGGGTTTTCAGGTTGAACTTGGCGATCACGGCGCGGAAGACCACGTAGTAGAGGCCGAAGAAGACCAGACCCTGTACCAGCAGCATGTACCACTGGGTCGCCAGCGGGTTGCGGCTGGAGAGCACCATATCCACCAGACCGGCGCTGAAGCCGAAACCGGCGATCCAGTGCATGGAGGCTGCGATGAACACGGAGATACCGGTCAGCAGGGCATGGATGACGTACAGTACCGGCGCCACGAACATGAAGGAGAACTCGAGCGGCTCGGTCACCCCGGTGAAGAAGGCGGCAAAGGCGGCAGCGATCATGATGGACGCAACCTTCTCTTTGTTCTCTTTCTTCGCGCTGTGGTAGATGGCCAGTGCGGCACCCGGCAGACCGAACATCATGATGGGGAAGAAGCCGGCCTGGTACATGCCGGTCACGCCCACGACAGCCTTGCCGGCGTCGATGGAGGACTGGCCACCCAGGAAGTTCGGGATGTCGTTGATGCCGGCCACGTCGAACCAGAACACGGAGTTCAGGGCGTGGTGCAGACCGACCGGGATCAGCAGACGGTTGAAGAAGGCGTAGATGCCGGCACCGGTGGAGCCCATGCTGACGATGGATTCACCGAAGCTCACCAGGCCACCGTAGATGACCGGCCAGACGGCCATCAGGATGAAGGAGACGACGATCATCACCACGGAGGTCACGATCGGCACCAGACGACGACCGGAGAAGAAAGCCAGCGCCTTGTGCAGCTCCACGCTGCTGAAGCGGTTGTAGAGCTCGGCGGCGATGACACCACACAGGATGCCGACGAACTGGTTGCTGATCTTGGCAAAGGCTGCCGGCACCTGGTCGGCCGGGATACCCTTGATCTGGGCCACGGCGCCCGGGCTCAGCAGGGTGGTGACCACCAGGAAGCCGACCAGACCGGCCAGCGCGGCGGAACCGTCTTTATCCTTGGACATGCCGTAAGCGACGCCGACGGCGAACAGAATGGGCATACTGTCGATGATGGCGGCGCCCGCCTTGATCAGAAACGCAGCCAGAGGGCTTCCGCCACCCCAACCGTTCGGGTCAATCCAGTAGCCAATCCCCATCAGGATCGCGGCGGCAGGCAATACCGCTACCGGCACCATCAGGGCACGGCCGATCTTTTGCATATAACCGAGAATGTTCACGGTTCCTCTCCTTAGTTGGTGTTTTTCTAGAAATTAAGTGCTTATCACGTTCGACGCATAAGCCATCAAGGCTTGATTGGCAGTCTATGTGTTTTATTTCGCTGCGCAAATTAATAAACCAGCTTTCGTGATCATTATCACTCAACAGAGATAAAGGTAGCCGATAGATGTGGCTTAGTTCGCAATCTTTATTTACGCTATAAAACAACTTGAATCCGTGTCTGGTCCCTTGCCGTCACTCCCTGTGCGGCAACCGTACTGAGGTATATAGAATGCGCCTGATCCCGTTGAAGTCTGCCAGCCAGGTGGGTCTCTGGTCTGCCCGTTACATCGTTGACCGCATCAATGCGTTCAAACCCACTGCCGAGCGCCCCTTCGTGCTGGGTCTGCCCACTGGCGGCACCCCGCTCAACACCTACAAGCGCCTGATTGAGCTGCATAAAGCCGGCGAGGTGAGCTTCCAGAACGTGGTCACCTTCAACATGGACGAGTACGTGGGGCTGCCCAAGGAACACCCGGAGAGCTACCACAGCTTCATGCACAACAACTTCTTCAATCACGTGGACATTCGCCCGGAAAACATCAACATCCTCAATGGCAACGCCGAGGATCTGGTGGCCGAGTGCCAGCGTTACGAAGACAAGATCAAGTCCTACGGCAAGATCCACCTGTTCATGGGCGGCGTCGGCAATGACGGCCACATCGCCTTCAACGAACCGGCCTCTTCCCTAGCTTCCCGTACCCGGGTCAAGACCCTGACCGAAGACACCCGCATCGCCAACTCCCGCTTCTTTGGCGGCGACATGGAGCAGGTGCCCAAGCTGGCCCTGACCGTGGGTGTCGGCACCCTGATGGACGCCGAAGAGATCCTGATCCTGGTGGTCGGTCACGCCAAGGCCCAGGCCCTGCAGGCCACCGTGGAGGGCAGCGTCAACCACATGTGGACCATCTCCACCCTGCAACTGCATCCGAAAGGGATTGTGGTGTGCGACGAACCTTCCACCATGGAGTTGAAGGTCAAGACGGTGCGCTACTTCCAGCAACTGGAAGCCGACAACATCAAGCACCTCTGAGGAGCTCCCATGTACGCTCTGACTAATTGCACTCTCTACACCGGCAGCTGCGTGCTGACCGGTTATGGCGTGGTCATCGATGGCGACAAGATTGTCGCCATCTCCCGCCAGGCAGAACTGCCCGCCGGCATCGAGCAGATTGACCTCCAGGGCGCCAACCTCAGCGCCGGCTTCATCGACGTCCAGCTCAACGGCTGCGGTGGCGTCATGTTCAACGGTCACATCACCACGGACACCCTGGCCACCATGCAGGCGGCCAACCTGAAATCCGGGACTACCAGCTTCCTGCCGACCCTGATCACCAGCCCGGATGCGGACATGAAGCAGGCCGTCGCCGTCACCCGCGACTACATGGCCGCCCACCCCAACGAGGTGCTTGGCGTCCATCTGGAAGGGCCCTACACCAACCTCAAGCGCAAGGGGATCCACCCGGCCGAACAGATCCGCCAGCCCGCCGACGAGATGATCGACTTCTTCTGCGACAACGCGGACGCCATCGCCAAGATCACCCTGGCGCCAGAGCGCAACAAGCCCGAGCACATCCGCCGTCTGGTGGAGGCCGGCATCCTGGTCTCCGCCGGCCACACCGCCGCCAACTACGATCAGGCCATGGCGGGCTTTGACAACGGCATGCGCTTTGCCACCCACCTCTACAACGCCATGACCCCGACCCTGAATGGTCGCGAGCCCGGCGTGGTCGGTGCCATCTACGATCGCAAGGATGTCTATGCGGGCATCATCGTCGACGGCCACCACGTACACTGGGCCAACGTGCGCCTGGCGCACAGGATGCTGGGGGAGCGGCTGGTGCTGGTCACCGATGCCACCGCGGCGGCGGGCGCACCGGAAGGCTTTGAGAAATTTGATTTTTGCGGCGCAACCGTCTATTTCCGCGATGGTCAGTGCGTCGATGAGAATGGTACACTCGGCGGCTCCGCCCTCACCATGATCGAAGGGGTGGAAAATCTGGTCAAACAGGTCGGATTGCCGCTCGACGAAGCACTGAGAATGGCCACCCTTTACCCCGCTCGCGCCATTGGATGGGACTCGCGTCTCGGTAGTATCCAGGTAGGAAAAATTGCCAACCTCACCGTCTTTGATCAGGCCTTCGCGGTCTGCGGGACCGTGGTTAACGGACACTACACAACACAGTGACACTATGACTGGCGGACAAATAGCAAACGTAGATCTTATCAAGCAGGTAAACAGTGCGGTCGTCTATCGCCTCATTGACCTGCAGGGGCCCATCTCGCGGGTCAAAATTGCCGAGTTGAGTCAGCTGGCCCCGGCCAGCGTGACCAAGATAACCCGGCAACTGATCGAGCACGGCCTCATCAGGGAAACCTCGCCGCAAGCCTCCACTGGCGGGCGCCGCGCCATCTCCCTGACCACCATCAAGCATCGCTTCCAGTTTGTGTCCGCCAAGCTGGGTCGCGGCTACCTGCAGCTCTCCCTGTATGACCTCGACGGCAAGGAGCTCGATCAGCACATCACCCAGGTGACCGAGATCGAGCAGCAACCCGTGGTGGACATGCTGCTGCGGGAGATTGGCGCCTTCATCGACGCCAATCAGGATCGCAGCCGCAACCTCATCAGCATCGCGCTGACCATGCCGGGTCTGGTCAACCCCGAATCCGGCATGGTCATCTACACCCCCACCTACCAGATCCGCAACCTGGGGCTCGCCAAGCTCCTGGAGCACCACTTCAACCTCCCCTGCTACGTGGGCAACGACACCCGTTCGCTGGCGCTGGCCGAACACTTCTTCGGCGAGTCCCGCGACTGCATGGACTCCATCCTGGTGAGTGTCCACCAGGGGACGGGCTCGGGCATCATCACCAAGGGCAAGGTGTTTCTCGGCCAGAACCGCAACGTCGGTGAAATAGGCCACATCCAGGTCGAACCCCTTGGCAAGCGCTGCCACTGCGGCAACTTCGGCTGCCTCGAGACCATCGCCTCCAACGAGGCCATCGTCGACAAGGTGAAGGAGCTAATCAGCCGCGGTCACCTGAGTTCGCTGCAGGAGAAGCACATCACCATCCAGGAGGTGTGCAAGGCGGCGGTGGCCGGTGACGAGCTGGCCCGCAGCGTGATCGAGAACGTGGGGGAGCACCTGGGGCGCGCCATCGCCATCACGGTCAATCTGTTCAACCCCCAGAAGGTGCTCATCGCCGGTGAAATCACCGCCGCCGAAGAGATCCTGATCCCGGCCATCCGCCGCTGCGTCGAGCACCAGTCTCTGCCAAGTTTCCATCGCGGCCTGCCCATCGTGAAGGCGCGCTTCCAGAACCAGCCCACCATCGGCGGCTTCGCCCTGGTCAAGCGCTCCCTGCTGGAAGGGGATCTGCTGCAGATCATCATGGAGCAGAAGTAAGGCCTACCCCTTCGGATACGAAAACGGCAGCCGGTGGCTGCCGTTTTTTTATGGTCTGTTTTCTCAGGTTTACCCCGCCCGGCACGGTTTGAACAGATCCAGCTTGCCGTCATAGACCTGGGTCTGCACGTCCATGATGCCAAGCATGGAGTGGAACAGGTTGTCGTGGGAGAAGCGCTTGCTGGCTGCCTCCTGTTGCAGGCAATCCAGATTGAGCTGACGGTCTGCCTGCAACTGGGGAGAGAACCAGGTCAGGAGCGGCACCCGGGTCTGATCGTCCGGTGCGAACTTGTAGGGGGTGCCGTGCAGATAGAGCCCCATGGCACCGAGGGATTCGCCGTGATCCGACAGATAGACCAGCCCCACGTTGTACTGGCTCTCCAGGCTCTTGAGCTTGTCGATGAGCTGGGCCAGCACCTTGTCGGTGTAGCGGATGGTGTTGTCATAGGTGTTCACCAGCTCTTCGTTGCTGCAGTTCTCGATGTCGCTGCGCGGGCAGTCCGGCAGGAAGACGCGATCGGCGGCCGGGTAGCGGCGATAGTAGGTCGGACCGTGGCTGCCCATCAGGTGGAAGGCCACCAGCTTGCTGCCCTGCTTGCCCTGCATGTCGGCGATCTGCTGATCCAGCCCCTGCAACAGCACCTCGTCATGACAGGCATTGCCGGAGCAATATGCGGGGAATGCCTTGGGCTCAATCTCGATGGTGGGGACGTTTTTGCACACCCCCTTGCAGCCGCCGTCGTTCTCCTTCCAAAGCACCGAGATCCCGGCATGTTGCAGCACGTCCAGCAAGCCATCCTGGGACTGGGCCCTGGCCTCGTCATAGCCGCGCCGGGTCATGTTCGAGAACATGCAGGGCACGGAGAGCGCCGTGGCGGTGCCGCAGGAGCGCACGTTCCTGAACGAGACGACATTGGCCTCCTTCTCGGTGAAGCCGTTGGTCTCCTTCTTGTAGCCGTTGAGGGAGTAGTTCTGGCTGCGGGCCGTCTCCCCCACCACCAGGAACATCAGGGTCGGCTTCTCATGCTGGCCGATCACCCTGGCATCGGTGCCGATCTGCTGGTAGGGAATGGGAGTCGCGAAGACCACATCCCGGGCGTACTTGTAGAGCCCGTGCACATAGTTGGCGGGCACTATCTCCTTGCCGAGGGACTTGTTGTTGCGCCCGACCGAGGCGTAATCCTGGTAATAAAGGGCGGCAGCCCCCATCAGAAACAGCAAGGAGAGGGCGATGGAACCGAGGCGCAGACCCAGTCCCTTGTACCAGGGACGGGGGTACTCAATCTTCACCCACAGCAGAACCAGCACCGGCAGCAGGCCGGTCAGCAGGAACCAGAGCACCACGGAGCCGTTGAGGTAGGAGCCCGCCTCCCCGCTGTTGGTCTCGATGATGTTCTGCATCATGCCCATGTCGAAGATCACCCCGTACTTGAGCATGGCGTAGCTGACCAGGGAGCCGGTCAGGATGAGCAAGGCGAAAAAGGGCTTGAGCAGATAACGGAAGGTAAAGGGCAGGAACACCGCGTTGAGGGCCGCCACCAGTACCAGGGGAATGGAGAGGACAAACCCCGCCTTGACGTGTTCAAGGGCGCTGAGAATGCGATAAAAGTGCAGGAAAATGGGCCAGTTGAAGACCAGTGCAAACAGCAGCACCAGCAACAGATTGACCTTCATCACTCCCAGAGTGAGACGCATAGAGAGACTCCGACAAACCAGTGGAACTAACAACCTGCCAGCAGGCTTCGTGGTGACCATCCCGGCGCTCGGCCCTGAAAAACAGGACAAGAGCCAGGGAGGTCCAGATACGGGGTCATCCTAGGACGGCAAACTTAAGCGAACATTAAGAGAGGAAATCGAACCACAAGGGGAGGTGCGCGGTCTGGCACATAAAAAAACGGCAGCCCGGGCTGCCGTTTTTGCGAAGGTAAACAAGGTGTCGCACCTGTGTGTTCGCGAACCTGAACAGGGTCGCGGCAATCTCGTCGGAGCCGGGGAAGAGGACCGTTGTGGTCGCCCTCCCCTTGCCCTGGGGGATCACAGGGTCGCGGCGATCTCGTCGGAGCCAGGGAAGAGGACCGTTGTGGTCGCCCTCCCCTTTGCCCTGGGGGATCACAGGGTCGCGGCGATCTCGTCGGAGCCGGGGGAGAGGACCGTTGTGGTCGCCCTCCCCTTGCCCTGGGGGATCACAGCGCTCCCGAGAGGCAATTACAGGGTCGCGGCGATCTCGTCGGAGATGGAGCCGTTGTGGTACACCTCCTGCACATCGTCCAGATCTTCCAGCATGTCGATGAGGCGCATCAGCTTGGGCGCGGTCTCGGCATCCAGTTCCGCCTCGGTGGAGGGGATCATGGTCACTTCGGCGCTCTCGGGCTTGAAGCCGGCCGCTTCCAGACCGTCCAGCACGGTGCCGAAGTCGTTCGGGGTGGTGTAGACCTCGATGGTGCCATCTTCTTCGGTCACCACGTCGTCGGCACCGGCGTCCAGGGCGGCGTCCATCAGGGCGTCTTCATCGGAGCCCACGAAGGTCAGCACCCCCTTCTTGGTGAACAGATAGGCCACGGAGCCGTCGGTCCCCAGGTTGCCGCCGCACTTGCTGAAGGCGTGACGCACTTCGGCCACGGTACGGTTGCGGTTGTCGGTCAGGCACTCCACCATGACGGCGGAACCGGCCGGGCCGTACCCTTCGTACACGATGGTCTCGAGCTGCTCGCCGTCACCGCCGCCGGCCCCACGGGCTATGGCGCGGTTGATGGTGTCGCGGGTCATGTTGCTGGTCAGGGCTGCCGCCACCGCTGCACGCAGGCGGGGGTTGTTGGCAGGATCGGCATCACCCAGACGCGCGGAGGTGGTGATTTCGCGGATCAGCTTGGTGAAGATCTTGCCGCGCTTGGCGTCTTGCGCCGCCTTGCGGTGTTTGATGTTGGCCCATTTACTGTGACCTGCCATAGGGACTCTCCGTTATAGTTGGAAATTTCAGTAACACTGGTTGCGCCCAGGGGGAAACGGGAAAGGCCGCATCGCTGCGGCCTTTGTTGCCGATAACGGCTTATTCGTCACCCTTGACGGTGGTCGCAATCGCCAGCTCGCCCAGTTGGGCCGGGTTGGCAAAGCTCGGGGCGTCTGTCATCAGACAGGCGGCCGCCGTGGTTTTCGGGAAGGCGATGACATCCCGGATGTTGTC
This sequence comes from Aeromonas sp. 62-46, assembly GCF_001898585.1. Classification (NCBI taxonomy): domain Bacteria; kingdom Pseudomonadati; phylum Pseudomonadota; class Gammaproteobacteria; order Aeromonadales; family Aeromonadaceae; genus Aeromonas; species Aeromonas sp. 62-46. The sequence continues at coordinate 36,189 of NZ_MKUI01000050.1, forward strand.
GGTGCCGGTCAGCAGCATGCTGAGGCGGTCCAGACCGAAGGCCAGGCCAGCGTGGGGCGGGGTGCCGTATTTCAGGGCATCCAGCAGGAAGCCGAACTTCAGGCGCTGCTCGTCCGGGGTGATCCCCAGGATGTCGAACACGGTGGACTGCATCTCACTGTTGTGGATACGCACAGAGCCGCCACCCACTTCGTAGCCGTTGATCACCATGTCGTAGGCGTTGGCGTAAGCGCCCACCGGGTTCGCTTTCAGCTCGGCCGGGCCCAGGTTGCTCGGGGCGGTGAAGGGGTGGTGCATGGCCGCCAGGCCGCCTTCGCCATCTTCTTCGAACATGGGGAAGTCGATGACCCACAGGGGCTTCCAGACGTTCTCCACCAGGCCCAGATCGCGGCCCACCTTCAGGCGCAGGGCGCCCATGGCATCGCACACCACTTTCTTGGAGTCGGCGCCGAAGAAGATGATGTCGCCGTCCATCGCGCCGGTGCGGGCCAGGATCTCGCGCACGATGGCGTCAGAGAGGAACTTGGCCACCGGGGACTGCACCCCTTCGAGGCCGCTCCCGGCTTCGTTGACCTTCATCCAGGCCAGGCCCTTGGCACCGTAGATGCCGACGAACTTGGTGTACTCGTCGATCTGCTTGCGAGACAGTTCCGCGCCGCCCGGTACCTTCAGGGCCGCCACACGGCCTTTCGGATCCTTGGCGGGGCCGGCGAACACGGCGAACTCCACCTCGGTCAAGAGATCTGCCACGTCCACCAGCTCCATGGGCAGGCGCAGGTCCGGCTTGTCGGAGCCGAAGCGGCGCATGGCTTCGTCGAAGGTCATGATGGGGAAGTCACCCAGGTCCACGTTCAGGATGTGCAGCCAGAGCTTGCGGATCATCTCTTCCATGATTTCACGCACCTGGGGCGCGGTCATGAAGGAGGTCTCCACGTCGATCTGGGTGAATTCCGGCTGGCGGTCGGCACGCAGGTCTTCGTCGCGGAAGCACTTGACGATCTGGTAGTAGCGGTCGAAGCCGGACATCATCAGCAACTGCTTGAACAGCTGGGGGGACTGCGGCAGGGCGTAGAACTTGCCCTTGTGCACGCGGCTCGGCACCAGATAGTCACGGGCCCCTTCCGGGGTCGCCTTGGTCAGCATCGGGGTCTCGATGTCGAGGAAGCCGTGCTCGTCCATGAAGCGGCGCACGAAGGCACTGGCCTTGGCACGGGTCTTCAGGTACTTGGCCATCTCGGGGCGACGCAGATCCAGGTAGCGGTACTTGAGGCTCACCTCTTCGCTGTTGACCTGGTTGAAGTCAAGGGGCAGCGGCTCGGCACGGTTGATGATGGTCAGCTCGTGGGCGAACACCTCGATGGCACCGGTGGCCATGTCGCTGTTGCGCTGGGAGTCGGGGCGGGTACGCACCACGCCGGTCACCTGGATGCAGAACTCGCCGCGCAGCTCGGAGGCCAGGGCAAAGGCGTCCGGCTTGTCCGGATCGAAGAACACCTGCACGATGCCCTCGCGGTCGCGCATGTCGATAAAGATGAGGCCGCCGAGATCACGACGACGATGGACCCAACCGCACAATGTAATGGTCTGCCCGGCATGGGCCTCATTGACCTGTCCGCAATAGATAGAGCGCATGGACTTCTTCCTTCGAAATGGTAGAGAGACGGTTCATCCTGGGTCGCCGGGCACGACTGGCAAGCACCGTCTGTCTCACAGCTGGCCAGATCCTGCTTCTTGCCCGGTTTGAAATCTGTCTCGGGTCATCCGGCTCCCCGAGCCGGATTCTTGCCGCCGTCCCAGGCATGCCCCCGCTCCCGACCGGGATGACGAGTGGGCGCCGGGGTATCGGCTGGCGTCGTTGTCTGGCCACTGCCGGGCCGCGATCATCGTCACCCGGGGGCTCGGTCGCGCGCATTACGACAATGTGGCAAACAAAAGGGTTGGCATTATAGAGGAAAACCTCCATTTGGGTAAAATGGCCCGCAGCCCCCTTTACCCTGTTTTTTGTTGTTCTGGCGCAAAAAGGAGGGCAAAAGTGCGCCAACCTGCCGACAGGAACCATCATGAGCCTCTATTTGGGCCTGCCCCAGTGGTCACACCCGGCCTGGCCCGGCCAGTTGCTGGGGATGAATGCCAGGCCCGCCGAGCACCTCGCCGACTATGCCCGGGTGTTCAACTCCGTGGAGGGCAACACCACCTTCTACGCCTCGCCGACCCCGGAGACGGTGCAGCGCTGGGCCGATGCGGTCCCCGACCACTTTCGCTTCAGCTTCAAGTTTCCCAAGGAGATCAGCCACCAGAGCGATCTGGTGAGCGCAGACAAACAGGTGACGGCCTTCATCCGCCTGCTGGCCCCCCTGCATGACAAGCTGGGGCTGCTCAAGCTGCAACTGCCCGCCCGCTTCGGGCCAGAGGGGCTGGCCCGTCTGGATGCCTTCTTCGCGCGGCTGCCCCAGGATTTCACCTATGCCCTCGAGGTGCGCCACCCCGATTTCTTCGCCAAGGGGGAGGCGGAACGGGCCCTCAACCGGATGCTGATGGCGCGGGGCATCAATCGCATCATGCTCGACAGCCGCCCGCTCTTCTCGGTGCCCGCCACCACGGCCGCCATGATCGATGCCCAGGGCAAGAAACCCAGGTTGCCGGTCCATCTGCTGGCCACGGGGGGTGCCCCGGTGGTGCGCCTGATTGGTTTGCCTCAAATCGAGGACAATCACCCATTTTTGCCACCATGGTTGCCACATTGGAAACAATGGCTCCAGGAAGGCAAGGATCTCTACCTCTTTGTTCACACCGCCGACAATGCCCGGGCCCCCGAACTCGCACGGCAGATCAGCCGCCTGCTCGGCCAGGAGATGGCCCCCTGGCCGGGAGAAAACGATCGCGCCCGCCAGGGGGTGCTGCCCTTTTGAGCGGCCCCCTCCCCGCCCCTTCTCCGTCCCCAAAAAAAGCCGCTTTTTTTGTGGTCCCACCGGGGTTGGCGTCAAGACAAACGCCCGCCTTTCCTCTACACTAGCGCCCCAAGTAAGGTCCCGGGCCTGGGTGCATGGCAATGCGTTGCCCACCCCAGCCCGGCACCCTGAGGGCCCGGACCATGGCCCGTTGCGAACAGGGGCAGCCCGAAGGATCCCGGAGCAAGCCACCCCGTTCGTCAACCGGTGACGACGCCATTTCGATGCCCGTCCACCCAAGATTCAATTGAATAAAACAGCCGCCCACCACACCGGCTGTCAGGTTGCGTCAGCATGCACGATCAGATTTTTGCCGCCCCCATCGCCCGTCTGGGAGACTTCTGCTTTGACGAGCAGGTCGTCGATGTCTTCCCCGACATGATCCAGCGCTCGGTGCCCGGTTACAGCAACATCATCTCCGCCATCGGCATGATGGCCGCCCGCTACGCCCAGCCCCAGAGCCGCCTCTACGATCTCGGCTGCTCCCTCGGCGCCGCGACCCAGGCCATGCGCCGCCACGTCACCCAGCCCGGTTGCCAGATCACGGCGGTGGATCTCTCCCACCCCATGATCGAGCGGGCCCGCGCTCACCTCTCGGGCTTCAAGTCCGAGGTGCCGGTGGAACTCATCGAGGCGGACATCTGCGACATCCCCATCGAGAACGCCTCCGTGGTGGTGCTCAACTTCACCCTGCAGTTCGTCGCCCCCGAGAAGCGGGCCGCCCTCATCGCGCGCATCTTTGACGGCCTGCGCCCCGGCGGCATCCTCATCCTGAGCGAGAAGTTCCGCTTCGATGACGAGCAGGTCAACGAGCTGCTCATCGACTTGCACCTCGACTTCAAGCGGGCCAACGGCTACAGCGAGCTGGAAATCAGCCAGAAGCGCACCGCCCTTGAGAACGTGATGCGCACCGACACCCTGGCGGTCCATCAGGCGCGCCTGCGGGACGCCGGCTTCACCCACCTGGACCTCTGGTTCCAGTGCTTCAACTTCGGCTCCATGATTGCCATCAAAGCCAGCGACACCAACTAAGCCATGATCGATTTCGCCTATTTTTATCAACTGATCGCCAAGAACCGGTTGAGCCACTGGCTGCACACCCTGCCCGCCCAGCTGCACGCCTGGCAGCACGACAACCTGCACGGGGATCTGCCGCGCTGGAACCGCGCCCTCGCCAAGCTGCCCGTCGTGGCCCCCGGCCGGATCGAGCTCAAAGAGCGGGTCGCCATCGGCGGCCCCGATAGCCTGGGAGAGGGTGAGCGCAAGAAGACCGAGAGCCTGCTGCGCCAGCTCATGCCCTGGCGCAAGGGCCCCTTCCATGTGCACGGCATCCACATCGACACCGAGTGGCGCTCCGACTGGAAGTGGGATCGGGTGCTGCCCCACATCAGCCCGCTCCAGGGCCGCTACGTGCTGGACGTGGGCTGCGGCAGCGGCTACCACCTCTGGCGCATGGTGGGGGAAGGGGCGAAACTGGCGGTCGGCATCGACCCGAGCCCGCTGTTCCTCTGCCAGTTCGAAGCCATTCGCCACTTCATGGACAACGACCAGCGCGCCCACCTGCTGCCGCTCGGTATCCAGGAGCTGCCGGCGCTGCGCGCCTTTGACACCGTCTTCTCCATGGGGGTGCTCTATCATCGCAAGTCCCCCATCGAGCACATCGAGCAGTTGCGCAACCAGCTCAAAGACGATGGGGAGCTGGTGCTCGAGACCCTGGTGGTGGACGGCGACGAAAACCAGGTGCTGATGCCCTCCGATCGCTACGGCAAGATGCGCAACGTCTGGTTCCTCCCCTCGAGCGCGGCCCTCACACGCTGGGTCGAGCGCTGCGGGTTCACCGATGTGCGCATCGTCGACGAGAATATGACCAGCACCGACGAACAGCGTCGTACCGACTGGATGATTAACGAGTCCCTGAGTGACTATCTGGATCCACACAATCCTGCACTCACGGTCGAAGGATACCCGGCACCCAAACGTGCCGTACTGATCGCCAGAAAGGCCAAAGACTAGCCGATGGCGGCTGTGGAAGTTACACTGACCCAATTCCAGGAAGCACAGTTAAATGAATGACATGAAAAGCAAATTAAAAGGAATGACCCTGCTCTCCCTGCTCAGTCTCGGCGGGTGTGTCAGTATGGAAAAAGCCCCCCCGGCCCCGACCCTGACGCTGGCCGAGCTGCGCAACGAGATCTCGTTGAGCGAGCAACGTCTGCAAACATCCATGGAACAGCAACAGAAGCAGTATGTGCAGCAACAGCACCTGCTGGTTCAGCTCAACACCGATGTCACCAACATGAAAGAGTCCGTGAAGAAAGTCGACAGCAAGCTGGCTACCCTGCCTCCCGAGCCGCCCAAGGCCATGCCCATTCCCACCGAGAAGTGCCCGGCGCCGAGCCAGGGCCACACCGTCGATGGCAAGCTGCTGGTGGGTGAAGCGGAGTGGATCTGGGTTGACGCCGCCAACGACGCCTTCCAGGCCCGGGTCGACACCGGCGCCACCACCTCCTCCATCAGCGCCCAGGAGATCACCATCTTCGAGCGCAACGGCAAGAACTGGGTGCGCTTCTTCCTGAGCCACCAGGAGATGGACGACAAGATCCAGATTGAAGCGCCCCTGGTGCGTCACGTGCGGGTCCGTCAGGCTTCCGCCGACGATCTCGACCGTCGCCCCGTGGTCCGCCTCGCCGTGCGCATCGGCGACATGACCGAGAAGGCCGAATTTACCCTGAAGGACCGCAGCGACATGACCTTCCCCGTGCTGCTGGGCCGTGAATTCCTCAAAGACATCGCCGTGGTCGACGTGGCCCGCGAATATATCCAACCCAAACCCAAGCTCAAGGATGTGAAATAATCCATGGTTTCCCGTAAGCCGTTCTATCTGCTGGTCGCCCTGCTCTACATCGTCGGCCTGGGGATGACCTTCTATCATCACATCGCGCTGGACGTCCCGCTCACGCCGGGTGAAAAGCGCCAGATCTGGTCCATCGAAGCCAAGCTCGAATTCGAGGCCACCGGCGAGCCGGTGATCGCCTCCCTGGCCATTCCGGGCACCCAGCCCGGCTTCACCCTGATGAACGAGAACGCCGCGAGCCCGGGCTATGGCCTGTCGTTCGTGGAAAAAGACGGGGATGCCCGCGCCGAGTGGTCCATCCGCGCCGCCTCCGGCCGTCAGGAGCTCTACTACCGGGTCGACATGATGGCCGATGCCCATGCCAAGCCCGCCGCCAACCCGCAGCCGCCCGCCATCGAGAAGCAGATCGAGAGCGAGCCCTACGCCACGGCCATGAAGCAGATCCTGGAGCGCGCCCAGGAGCGCTCCGCCGACGGCTACACCCTGACCCGCGAGATCATCAAGGAGATCGAGAAGCAGGAACAGAACGCCGAGCTGCTCAAGTCCCACAAGAGCCGCGCCAATCTGATTGCCGAGCTGCTCAACAACGCGGACGTCCCGGCCCGGGTGGTTCACGCCCTCAGCCTGGAAGATGGCCGTCGCCGTCAGGAGCTGGTGGATTACCTGCAGGTCTTCAACAGCCCGACCGACTACAAGCTGTTCAACCCGCAAAGCGGTGAACAGGGTCAACCGGCCAACCTGCTGCTGTGGGAGTACAACTCCGGCGCCCTCCTGGACGTCACCGGCGGTCACAACTCCCGCGTCACCTTCTCGATGATCGAGCAGGAGCAACCGGTCAACGTGGCCCTGGCCCAGAAGTTCGAAAAATCCGAGATGATGAACTTCTCGATCCACAGCCTGCCCCTGGAAGAGCAAGCCCTGTTCAAGGGTCTGCTGCTCATCCCCATCGGCGTGCTGATGGTGGTGTTCCTGCGGGTCATCGTGGGGATCAAGACCTCCGGCACCTTCATGCCGGTGCTGATCGCGGTCGCCTTCATCCAGACCTCGCTGGTCACCGGCCTCATCGGCTTCCTGCTGATCGTCGGCACCGGCCTGGTGATCCGCTCCTACCTCTCGAGGCTCAACCTGCTGCTGGTCGCCCGAATATCGGCGATCATCATCATGGTGATCTCGATGATCGGCATCTTCTCTGCGTTCGCCTTCAAGCTGGGGCTGACCGACGGCATGAAGATCACCTTCTTCCCGATGATCATCCTCTCCTGGACCATCGAGCGCATGTCCATCCTGTGGGAAGAAGAGGGTCCCAAAGAGGTGTTCCGCCAGGGCGGCGGCTCCCTGCTGGTGGCGGTCATCGCCTACCTGGCCATGGACAACGAGCTCATTCGTCACCTCACCTTCAACTTCCTCGGCCTGCAGCTGGTGCTGATGGCGACCGTGCTGTTGATGGGTAACTACACCGGCTACAAGCTGAGCGAACTCAAGCGCTTCAAGCCGCTGGTGGACGAGATGAAGTCTGGTGCCACCCCGGGTAAGGACAAGTAACAGATGTGGTTCTGGCAGAAATACACCAGTCCGTGGAGCCTGTCCCAGGCAGGCATCCTCGGCATGAACAAGCGCAACCACTCCTACATCAGCCGCTACAACCCGCGCCGCCTCTATCCGCTGGTGGATGACAAGCTCAAGACCAAGCGCATCGCGCTGGATGCGGGGGTGACGGTGCCTGAACTCATCGGCACCATCCGCGAGCAGCACGACGTGACTCGCATCACCGCGCTGGTGAAGGACTGGCCGGGCTTCTGCATCAAGCCGGCCCGCGGCTCCGGCGGCAAGGGGATCCTGGTGATCCTGCGCCAGGAGGACGGCCTCTTCTACAAGCCCAACGGCAGCGCCGCCAACGGCCAGGATCTGGAGCGCCATGTCTCCAACATCCTGGCGGGGCTCTATTCCCTCGGCGGCAAGCCCGACGTGGCGCTGGTGGAAGGGCTCATCAACTTCGACGACGTGTTCGACGGCTACTCCTTCGAAGGGGTCCCCGATGCCCGGGTGATCATCTTCAAGGGGTTCCCGGTGATGGCCATGATGCGCCTCTCCACCTCGGCTTCCGATGGCAAGGCGAACCTGCACCAGGGCGCCGTGGGGGTGGGCCTGTGCCTGCGCACCGGCCGCGCCCTGCGGGCGGTGCAGTTTGGCAACCCGCTGCGCCACCACCCGGACACCGGCCTGGATCTCTACGATCTGAAGGTGCCCCACTGGGACACCCTGCTCAACCTGGCGGCCTCCTGCTACGAGATGTCCGGTCTTGGCTACATCGGGACTGACATGGTGCTGGACAAGTTCCGCGGCCCCATGCTGCTGGAGCTCAACGCCCGTCCGGGCCTCGCCATCCAGATCGCCAACGGTCGCGGCCTGGTGCCCAACCTCAAGACCATCGAGAAGTTGGGTCAGGTCAAGATGAACGTGGAGCAGCGGGTCAACTTCGCCAAGGATCACTTCGGTATCTTCGACGAATAGTCCGTCCCCCCTTCTGCAAAAACGCGCCCACCGGCGCGTTTTTTTATGGCCGCTCCTGCGCGCAGGGCGCCCCGCCCGAAGGCCGATCCCCGTCACATCCCATGGCGGCACCCCTTCAATGGCGCGGCACAAGGGGATAAGCTCCTGACCAATGAGGGGTGGCCAGCCCATCGGAGCAGGCCACCCCATGTGCGTGAGGCAGTGCGCCTGCCAGGGGGCACCGATTTGTCGGCGACAACGGGGCTTCTCGATGGTAGATTAATCAAATCAAATAGATAGCATCGATCGGGTTTCTCCTATGCAACGTTGGCCCAGCCTGAAGCAGCTCCAGTATCTGGTCGCTCTGGACGAGCACAAGAATTTCAACCGCGCCGCCAAGGCCTGCCATGTCAGCCAGTCGACCCTGAGTACCGGGATCCAGACCCTGGAGGACATGATGAACCTGCAACTGGTGGAGCGGGATCACAAGAGCTTCATCATGACGCCGGTCGGCATGGAAATCGTGGCGCGGGCGCGCAACCTGCTCTCCGACGCCCGGGACCTGATGGAGCTGGGACAGCAGCAGGGGGGCGTCATGCACGGCACGGTACGCCTGGGCTGCATCCCCACCATCGCCCCCTTCCTGCTGAGCAAGCTGCTGCAGGTGTGCGGCAAGGCCTATCCGGATCTGGAGCTGCTGCTGCGGGAAGACACCACCACCAATCTGCTCAAGCAGCTGGAGCAGGGGCAGCTCGATCTGCTGATCCTGGCGCTGCCGGTGGAGATCGGCGGCTTCCACAGCAAGACCGTCGGCCAGGATCCCTTCCACATGGTGATGCCCTCCCACATGGCTGCGGGCCTGCACATGCCGTTCGACTACAAGGAGCTGCCCAACCAGAGCATCTTCCTGCTGGAGCGGGAGCACTGCCTGACGGAGCACGCGGTAAGCGCCTGCCGGCTGCGGGACAAGAGCAAGATCAACCCGTTCGCCGCCACCAGTCTGCACACCCTGGTGCAGATGGTGGGGGCCGGTCTTGGCACCACCTTCCTGCCCCAGATGGCCATAGATGCGGGCATCCTCGACAACACGGACCTGGTGGCCATCCCCCTGCCCGGGGAGAAACCCTATCGGGAGATAGGCCTGGTGTGGCGCCCCAGCACCACGCGGGTGCAGACCTTCTACAAGATTGCCGAGCTGCTGACGCCGCTCATTACCCCCAAACCGGCGGGGTGATCCAGTGGCTGCCCCCACAGGCGGCCACTCGTCAATGCCGTTGTCATTCAGGTTCCAGGCAGGATCATCGTCTATGATGAACCCCGTGCCCTATCAAGGAGTTGAGATGTTTCGCACCTTGCTGCTGCCCCTGCTGGCCCTGCTTCTCGCCGCCTGCTCCAGCACGCCGGAGCCTCCCCCTCCCGTGCGCCAGAGCGGCGCATTCGACAACTTCTATCAGCAGTGGCGCGGCGTGCCCTATCGCATGGGCGGTACCAGCCGCGCCGGTCTCGACTGCTCCGCCTTCACCCAGCTCGCCTACAGCCAGGTGCTGGGCTTCACCCTGCCCCGCACCACGGAATCCCAGGCGAGCCTCGGCCGCCCGGTGGACAGATACCGTCTCCAGCACGGGGACCTGGTCTTCTTCAAGACCGGCTGGCAGCAGTACCACGTCGGGGTCTACACCGGGGCAGGTGAGTTCATCCACGCCTCCACCAGCAAGGGCGTGATCCGCTCGCGCCTCGACAACGTCTACTGGAACAGCCGCTACTGGCAGGCCCGCAGGCTGGTTCAGTAGGTGCGACCCCCAACATGAAAAGGCCCCGAGGGGCCTTTTCATGTTGTTGCCGGGTCAGTGCTTGCGGTGCCAGCGGGGCGAGGTGGCGCGCTCTCCCCAGGGGGTCATGCAGGGCAGCAGGGCCCCCTCGATGACGCCCTCATGGCTCGCCAGCGCCAGGGCAATCTTCTCGTGGAGCAGGCGCAGCAGGTTCTTCTCCTGGCCCGCCAGGGAGTGGCCTGCGGCGAAATACTCCTGCTGATGTTGCAGCGCCAGCTTCTGGGCAAACTCATAGGTATTGAAACTGTCCGGCATGCGCGCGATCACGTCATCCAGCCGGGCCAGCAGGCTATGCAATTCCCTGGTCATGTGCGGTTCTCCCTCCGAGTTGGTGACCCACAATTACCCCTTATTAGATAGAAGACCAATCCGGATGCCTCAAAAATGGGAGCCCGGACACAGTTCCGGACAACGCTGCCCACTGGCAGCCACCCTCTGCCCTCGCCCGGTTTACAAGTCGGCAACGAATCGCTAGATTTGGACCGACTAATCAGTCGGTCACTTTTCGTGCGGAGCATGCCATGGACACCACCGTCACCCCCGCCTCACCGGACAAGTTCTCCCTCCCCGAGCAACTGCATCGGCTCAGCCAGGCCAGCCAGGCCACCCCCATGCCGGATCTGGCGTCCCGCCGTGCCAGACTTGATGCCCTCAAGCAGGGGCTGCTGCGCCACAAGCAGGCACTGTGTCAGGCCCTGGCCCGGGACTACGGCCAGCGCAGCGATTACGACAGCCTGATCGCCGATGTGCTCCCCTGCGTCATGCAGATCAACTACACCCTGAAACGGCTCAAGGGGTGGATGAAACCGGAGCGCCGTCATTCCGGCCTGCTGCTGGCCCCCGCCAGGGTCGAGGTGCACTATCAGCCCCTCGGCGTGGTCGGCATCATGGTGCCCTGGAATTTCCCGGTGATGCTGAGCCTCGGGCCCCTCATCGGCGCCCTCGCCGCCGGCAACCGCGCCATGATCAAGCTCTCCGAGTTCACCCCTCACACCAACGTCGTGCTGCGCACCCTGCTCGATGAGGCCCTCGGCGGTGACGAGGTGGTGGTCATCGAGGGGGATGCGGGGATCGCGGCCGCCTTCAGCGCCCTCCCCTTCGACCATCTCATCTTCACCGGCTCCACGGCGGTGGGTCGGCTGGTGATGGCCGCGGCCGCCCCCCAGCTCACCCCCCTCACCCTGGAGCTCGGCGGCAAGAGCCCCTGTCTCATCGCCCCCGACATGCCCCTGGCCCTGGCGGTGGAGCGGATGATCTTCGGCAAGAGCCTCAACGCCGGCCAGATCTGCGTGGCCCCCGACTACGTGCTGCTGCCGAGGGGGCAGGAGCAGGCCTTTATCGAGGCCTATCAGGCCCATTTTCGCCGCCTCTACCCCAAAGGGCTCGAGAGCCCGGATTATGGCGCCATCATCAACGCCCCCCAGTACGAGCGGCTCACCGCCTGGCTGGAGGAGGCGAGGCAGGCCGGCGCCCAGCTCCACCCCTGCGTCACGCCCGCCCGGGATGACGCCACCCGTAAACTGGTGCCCCACCTGCTGACCGAGGTGCCCGGCCACTGCCAGGTGATGCAGCAGGAGATCTTCGGCCCCCTGCTGCCCCTGGTGCCCTATGACGACATCGAGGAAGCCCTGGCCTATGTGGCGGCCCGGCCCCGCCCCCTGGCGCTCTATCTGATGAGCCTGGACGAGACGCTGCAGCGCCGCCTCATCCGGGAGACCCACGCCGGAGGCATGGCCATCAACGAGAGTCTGTTCCAGGTGGCGGCGGACGATGCCCCCTTCGGCGGCATCGGTCCCTCCGGCATGGGCCACTATCACGGCCGCGAGGGGTTTCTCACCTTCTCCAAGGCCAAGACCGTGCTGCGCCGCGGACGCTTCAGCACAGGCTCCCTCATTCACCCCCCCTATCGGCGCTGGTACCAGCGGCTGATGATGGCCCTGTTCCTGCGCTAGGAGGCGAGATGCGAGAGACCATGACCGACAAACGCCGCCAGATCCTGGATGCCGCCCTGGCCCTGTGCGCGGAGGATGGCCTGCAGGGCGCCGCCACCGCCCGCATCGCCAAGGCGGCCGGGGTGGCCAATGGCACCCTGTTTCATCACTTTTCCAGCAAGGAGGTGCTGATCCAGAGCCTCTACCAGGACATCAAGCTGCGCCTTGGCGCCGCCATCACCGAGGCCGATGCCGCCCTGCCGCTCCAGGAGCAGGCCCGCCACTACTGGCACCAGGCCATGGGCTGGATGCAGGCCCACCCCCGTGAGCTCAGGTTCGTGCTGGGCTTTTTCCACTCCCCCCTGCTGGCCCGCCCCCTGCGCAGCCAGATCCTGGCGGAGACCCTGCATTTTCTGCCGAGCCTGCTCGCCCGGGGCCAGGCCAGCGGCGAGCTGATGTCGGCCCCGCCGGCACTGATGCTGGAGGTGTGCCAGGGCCAGTTTCTGGCCTGCGCCTCCCTCTTTGTCGATCAGCCTGAACTGGGAGAAGACCCCCACTGGCAGGAGAGCGCCTTCGCCCTCTTCTGGTCCGCCATCAGCGGAGGTTCCCATGCGCCCTGACGCCCTGCTTGCCACCGGCAGACGCCTCTGGATTGGCAGCCTGCTCTGGATCATCGGCCGCACTCTGTGCCGCGCCGCCCGGGTCGACGAGGCGGTGCGCCGCGAGCTTGCCCCCCTGCCGGACGGCCTCACCATCAGGCTCGAGGTAAACGGCATGACCCGGGGGCTGAGTCTCTACAAGTTCGCAGGGCGCTGGCACTGCGGTGAGGAGGCTGGCAGGGCGCATTCGACCTGTGCCCATGACGGCCCCCACCCCCTGCGGGTGCGCTTCAAGCACCCCGCCGTCGCCTTTCGCGCCCTCAGTTTTCGCCTCGGCATCAACCAGGCCTTTTGCGAAAAGCGGCTGCTGGTGGAGGGGGATCTCGACGCGGCCATGCACCTGGTGCGAGCGCTTGAGCAGTTGCAGAGCCTGATCCTGCCCGCCTTCATCGCGCGGCCCCTGCTTCGCCACTACCCGGACCCGCATCGCAAGCTCGCGCGGGCCTGCCACATCTATCTGGGTCTGCTGACCGGTTGAACACGAGGAGAACGGGATGAGCCGTTATTACGATTTTTTCTGCCCGGTCAAGCTGATGGCGGGGGAGCAGGCACTGGAACAGTTGCCGGATGCCCTGAGGGGATTGGGAGCTGGCCGCCCCTTGCTTCTCACCGACAAGGGGGTCAGCGGCAGCGGGCTCGCCACCCTGCTGGCCGATGTGATGGCCGAAGGGGCGTTGCCGGTCGCCGCCATCTGGGACGAGATCCCGGCGGACTCCTCCACCGCCGTGGTGGAGCGGATCGCCCGCCACTACCGGGAGCTGGGCTGTGACAGCCTGCTCGCCCTTGGCGGCGGCTCCGTCATCGACACCGCCAAGGCGGTGAACATACTGGCGACCCTGGGGGGCGAGCGGCTGCTCGACTATGCCGGAGCGGATTGCCTGACCCGTCCCCTCAACCCCCTAGCGGTGGTCCCCACCACGGCGGGGACCGGCTCCGAAGTGACCCTGGTGGCAGTGATCAAGGATGAAGGGAGCGGGCGCAAGGTGCCCTTCACCTCCCCCTTCCTGCTGCCCCGGCTGGCGGTGCTGGATCCCCGCTTCACCCTGGGGCTGCCGCTGCCCATCACCGCCGCCACCGCCATGGATGCCATGACCCACGCCATCGAGGCCTTCATCGGCAACGGCAAGAACCCGGTCAGTGACGCCCTGGCCCTGATGGCGGTGGAGAAGATTGCCACCGCCCTGCCCAGGGTGCTGGCCCACCCGACGGACAAGGGCCTGCGGCTGCAACTGGCGGAGGGCTCCACCCTGGCGGGCATGGCGTTTTCCAACTCCATGGTGGGGCTGGTGCACGCCCTCGGCCACAGTCTGGGGGCGAGCTGCCACCTGCCCCATGGCCTCTGTATGAACCTCTTCCTGCCCACCGTGCTCGACTACAACCGGCCCGGCATCGACCCCGAGCTGGCCCGCCTGCTGCTGCCCCTGGTGGGGCCGGAGCGCTTTGCCGCGACCCCGGCCGAGGGGAGACCCCAGGCCACCATCGAGGCGTTGCAGGCACTGCGCGATACCCTGTGGCAGACGGTCAAGCTGCCCCGTACCCTGCGGGAGGCGGGCCTCACCGACAAGGCGCTGCTGCCCGGGATCCGGGATCTCGCCATCAACGACGGCGCCCTGCTCTACAACCGCAAGGATGCGGACAGGGACCAGTTGCTGGCCCTGCTGGAGCGGGCCTGGGAGTAGCAGGCCCCTTGCCCGTCAGGCATCGGGGGTGAAGACCCCGGTGGAGAGATAGCGATCCCCCCGATCGCAGATGATCGCCACCACCACCCCCTGCCCGATCTCTGCCGCCACCCGCAAGGCCCCGGCCACGGCGCCACCCGAGCTGACGCCGCAGCAGATCCCCTCTTCCCGCGCCAGGCGGCGCATCATGACGAGGGACTCTTCCAGTGTCACATCCAGCACCCCATCGACCCGCGCAGGCTCGAAGATGGCGGGCCGGTAGGCCTCGGGCCAGCGACGAATGCCGGGGATCTGGCTCCCCTCGGCCGGTTGCAGGCCGATCACCGCCACCGCCGGGTTCTGCTCCTTGAGGTAGCGGGAGACCCCCATGATGGTGCCCGTGGTGCCCATGGCCGAGACGAAGTGAGTGACCGCCCCGCCGCTCTGGCGCCAGATCTCGGGGCCGGTGGAGCGGTAGTGGGCATCCGGGTTGGCGGGGTTGTTGAACTGATCGAGCACCAGCCCCTCCCCCCGCGCCTGCATGACCAGGGCGAGGTCTCGCGCCGCTTCCATGCCCTCTTCCACCAGCACCAGCTCGGCGCCGTAGGCCTGCATGGCATCGCGCCGCTCCTGGCTCATGTTGCTCGGCATGATGAGCCGCATCCGGTAACCCCGGGACGCCGCCACCATGGCCAGCGCGATGCCGGTATTGCCGGAGGTGGCCTCGATGAGCCGGGCTCCTGGCGCTAAGTGACCACTCGCCTCTGCCTGCCTGATGAGGTTCAGCGCCGCCCTGTCCTTGACGGAGCCGGCGGGGTTGTTGCCCTCCAGCTTCACCAGCAGGGTGACGCCGGGATGCGGATTGATGCGGCGCAGCGCCAGCAGCGGGGTGTTGCCTATCAGCTCGTCCAGGGTGGCGAAGGCCATGACGGATCCATCCTCTCTCAATGTTCTATACCTTGCCTTGCGACCATTCGCAGGCCGGCCAGTGTAAGCGAGCCCGCCATGGGCGCAAAGAATGGCGTTGGCAAACCCTGTCCGCCATGTTCTGATCTTCCCATTCACCCAAAGAGGACCCCCGATGAGCGACATCCTTCACCAGGCCGATCAGCAGCAGTTTGTCTGCACCGTGGACGGCAAGCTCTCCCGCCTTGCCTATCGCCGGCTGGACGCCACCACGGTGGACGCCTACAGCACCCAGGTTCCCCCCGAGCTGCGCGGACAGGGGATTGCCGACAAGCTGGCCCGCCGCTTCTACGACTGGACCCTCTCTGAGGGGCTCACCATAGTGCCGAGCTGCAGCTACATCGACGTCTGGTTGCGCCGCAATGCCGGTTGAAGCCGGGGCGCTGCGGGAGGCGCACCTGCGGGCCTGCACCGAGGCCCTGCTGCGGGCTGATCACCCGCGCATGGATTGCCTCCGGGCTGCGCGGGAGCTGGCCCTGCCCGACTGGGCCCTGGGGGCGGGGTTTGTGCGCAACCTCATCTGGGATCACCTCCATCACAAGGCCGAACCCACCCCGCTCAACGACATCGATCTTATCTATCTGGACAACGCTGATCCGACTGGATTGAAGGAAGCCGATCACGAAGCCTGGCTCGCCGCCAGGATGCCGGGCCAGCAGTGGGAGGTGCGCAACCAGGCACGCATGCATCTGCGCCAGCAGGTGCCTCCTTTTGCCAGCTCGCTCTCGGCCCTCAGCCACTGGGTGGAGATACCCACCTGCATCGGGGTCCGCCTGCTGGCAGATGACGGGTTCGAGTGGCTGGCCCCCTACGGCTTTGCCCCCAACTGGTCCCTGGTGGTGAGCCCCAATCCGCGCTGTCGCCAGGAGAACCGAATCTTTAGCGAACGGGTCAGAGCCAAGGAGTGGCAACGCATCTGGCCTGACCTTGTGGTGAACTGGCCATGAGCGGATTGCAAAGGGTCGACAACCTTGGGCACACTAAGAAAAAGATGTTTGTAACTCAATGGGTTAAATAATGCGCGACTTCTTCTCTCTCGAGCGCTGGCTGCCGGGGCTCGCCGCCTTGCTGCAATACCAGCGGGCCTGGCTGATGCCGGATCTTCGCGCTGGCCTCTCGGTCGCCGCCGTGGCCCTGCCCGTGGCCATCGCCTATTCGGAGCTCGCCGGGGTGGGCGCCATCGTCGGCCTCTACTCCTGCATCCTGCCCATGGTGGTGTACGCCCTCTTTGGCACCTCCCGTCAGCTCATCGTCGGTCCGGATGCTGCCACCTGCGCGGTGATCGCCGCCGTGGTAACGCCGCTCGCCGCCGGGGATCCCACCCGTCACTGGCAACTGGTGATGACCATGACTGCCATGACCGGCTTCTGGTGCCTCATCGCCAGCCGCTTCAAACTGGGGGTGCTGGCAGACTTTCTCTCCCGCCCCATCCTGATGGGGCTGCTCAACGGGGTGGCCATCACCATCATGGTGGGCCAGCTCTCCAAGATCTTCGGCTTCACCTTCAGCGAGCGCTACCTGATAGAGCGGATCCTGAACGGCACCAGCTACATTACCCAGACCCATCTGCCCACCCTGGCCATGAGCCTGACGGCCCTGCTCACCCTGCTGCTGGCCAAGCGCTACAGACCGGCCTGGCCCTCCTCCATGGTGGCCATGGTGGTGACGGCGGCCCTGGTGTGGCTGTTCAATCTCGGCCGTGTCGACATCGCCACCCTGGGGACCATCGGCTCGGGGCTGCCCGCCTTCCAGATGCCGGACTTTCCCCCCGGGCTTATCCGTGAGCTGGTGCTGCCCGCCCTCAACCTCGCCATGGTGAGCTTCGTCTCCATGATGCTCACCGCCCGCAGCTTCGCCGCCAAGAATGGCTACGAGATTGATGCGGACAAGGAGTTTAGGGCGCTGGGCATGGCGAACCTGGCCGCCGCCGCCTCCCAGGGGTTTGCCATCAGCGGGGCGGATTCGCGTACCGCAGTCAACGACGCCAACGGCGGCAAGAGCCAGCTGGTCTCCATCATCGCCGCCGCCGTCATCGCCCTGGTCACCTTCTACCTGACGGCGCCGCTGCAATACATTCCCACCGCCGCCCTCGGCGTGGTGCTGGTGATGGCCTCCCTGTCGCTGACGGATTTTCGCGGCCTCTGGGCTCTGCGCGACTCGGACCGCGCCGCCTTCTGGCTCGCCCTGGTGACCTTTGTCAGCGTGCTCACCATGGGGGTCATTCCGGGCATCACCCTCGCGGTCCTGCTGGGGCTGTTCCAGTTCCTGCGCAACGTGATGCGCCCCACCGACCAGCTGCTCGGCATGGACGACGAGGGCGTGGTGCGCACCCTGGGGGACAACGAGCAGGCCAAGGCGATTCCCGGCATCCTGGTCTACCGCTTCAACTCCCCGCTCACCTACTTCAACGCCCCCTACTTCAAGCGGCGGGTACTGGCGCTCCTGGTGCAGGATCCCCACAATCCCAGGTGCCTGGTGGTGGATGCGGTGGCCTGCTTCACCCATCAGGACATCAGCGTCATGAGCATGGTGGGAGAGCTGCACAAGGAGCTCAAGCGGCGCGGCATCCACATGGTGATGGCCGGTCGGCACGGCCAGATGAGCCAGTGGTTCAAACAGGCGGGGATCCTGGTCGGCGAGGATGGCATCATCCTCTGCCCCGACATGTACCAGGCCCTGCGCATGACCCGCTGCTACCGGGAACCGGTGTTCCGGGACGACGAGGGGGTGGAGAGCACCACGGATGCCCTGCTCACCCGCTGGCCGCACGATGACGACCTGCCCGACTCGGCGCGCCTCACCCGCCCCAGCGAGCAGGAGGCCGGCGCCACGCCGGTCTGAGAGACATCCCCTGGTCACAGGCCCCCTCCTCCTGCGACCAGGATTGCACCCCGCCCCCGCTTGGTGTTAAATGCCCCTCCAGTTGGCCCTGACGAGGGCCATCGCCAGCACCTGGATATCCCATGCAGACTCAATCCCACGCGGGCCCGGGCTCCCTCTTCGCCCTGACCTGGCCACTGTTCATCGATCTGGCCCTTCACTTTCTGACCGGGGCCCTCAACACCTTCATGGTGGGCCACGTCTCCTATCAGGGGGTGGCGGCCCTCGCGGTGGGCAACCAGGTCTTCGATCTCGCCATCACCCTGTTCAGCTTCGTCAGCATCGGCACCAGCGTGGTGATCACCCAGTATCTGGGGGCGGGAGACAAGGAAAAAGCCCGCGTCGTCATCCACACCGCCATCGGCTTCAACCTGCTGGTGGGGCTGGTGGCCGCGGTCGGCGTCATGGCGGGGGCCGGCACCATGCTGGCGCTGATGAACCTGCCTGCCCACCTGATGAGCGACGGCAGCCTCTACCTGCAGATCATCGGGCTTTGCCTGCTGCCGGAGGCGGCGGCCCTCTGCCTGGCCGCCACCCTGCGTGCCCACGGCCACACCCGCCAGGCCATGTACGTGACTCTCATCGTCAACCTCATCACCTTCGTCGGCAACCTGCTGCTGCTCTATGGCTGGTTCGGCCTGCCCCAGCTCGGGGTCGCCGGGGTCGCCATCAGTACGGTGGCGGGGCGCATCGTCGGGGTGGTGCTGCTGGTATGGCTGGTGGCGCGCAAGACCGGCATCCGGCTGCGTCTGCCCGAGATCGTCCGCCCAAGCCGCGCCATGCTGGACAAGGTGCTGCACATCGGTCTGCCGGCGGCGGGGGAGAACCTCTCCTGGATGCTGCAGTTCATGGTGGTGACCGCCTTCGTCGGCCTGCTCGGCGACAAGGCGCTGGCGACCCAGTCCTACTTCTTCCAGATCTGCCTGTTCATCCTGCTGTTCGGCCTCTCCATCGGCCTTGGCAACGAGATCATCATCGGCCACCTGGCGGGGGCCCGACGCTTCGATCAGGCCTATCGCCAACTGATGAAGAGCCTGAAACTCGGCCTCATCGTCACCGCCGCCATCGCCATCGCCGCCGCCCTCAACGGCCGCGCCATCATCAGCCTGTTCACCGACGACGCCGACATCATCACCCAGGTGGCGCAGCTCTTCCTCATCAGCCTCATCCTCGAACCCGGTCGCACCTTCAATCTGGTGGTGATCAACGCCCTGCGCGCCACCGGGGATGCCCGTTTCCCGCTCTACATGGCGCTCGTCTCCATGTGGGGCATTGCCGTTCCCCTGGCCTATTTCCTTGGTATCATGCAGGGCTATGGCCTGGTAGGCATCTGGCTGGCCCTCGCCTGCGACGAGTGGGTACGCGGTCTGGCCATGTTCTGGCGCTGGCGCAGTCGTCGCTGGCAAAACAAAATTCTTGTCGAAACATAAGCGGAATCACAATGAAGAAAATCGGACTCTTGTTGACGGCCATCCTGCTCAGCCCGCTCGCCATGGCGCAAACCGCCCCGGCGACCCCCAAGGCGCAGGCTCCCCAGACCTGGTATGTGGCCCCCATCGTCATCGACGAGACCAGCGAAGCCCAGAAGGCCCTGACCAAGGAGTTCACGGCCCAGATGATCAAGACCATCAAGATCAACGAGTACCAGACCGGCAAGGCGGTGGGCAAGACCAAATCGCCCAAGTGGCTGATCCGCACCAAGCTGATGCCCGCAAGCCAAGAGCCCCTGGTCGGCAAGAAGCACCCGCAGGGCCTCACCTATGGCAAGGGCATCCCCACCCAGGAGATCGTCGGCGAGCTCATCATGAACGGCACCCTGGTGGCCCACATCGGTCAGGGCTGGCGCGAACCCATCGTGCCGGGCACACCGGTGGCGGAGAAAATCTCCATCGCCAACTACCAGTACGCCATCGGCAACGAGGCCAAGGCGCCGGATCTGGAAGAGCTGGCGGCGCAGATCGGTTTCGAGGCGGGCAAGGTGATTGCCAGAGACGGCAAGCCCCTGCCCGAGAAGAAAAAGAAAAAAGAGTAAACGGCTCACCCGTTTCCAGTCAGGGGCCTCGCGCCCCTTTCTGTTGCCCGCCCCGTTGCAGACCCCCTCTCCCGAATGTGAAGCGGATCCCGCTTCTTTCCTCTGCTGCCCCAGGGCCAGCAGGCAATCATCTTGTAATTCAAACAGTTAAAAATCGCCCTTCCCATGAAGCAAATCCGTGGCCCCGAATTGGATCGGGATCACGTTTCTCCCCGGCAGTAAGGGGTACTTTGGTCTTGCAGGCACAATCAAACGACAACAAGGAGGCTTCATTACATGTTTCCGGAGTACAGAGATCTCATCTCGAAACTGAAGAGCAGTGATGTCCATTTCCAGAAGAAGTTTGACTTGCACAACGACCTGGATGTGGAGATTAGAAAGTTGGAAAAGCATCACGCCAGCGACTACAGCTCCGAGGTGAAGGATCTGAAAAAACAGAAACTTAAACTGAAAGAGGAGATATACGACATCCTCAAACAACATCCACACTAGACGCCTCGACGAATACCTGGATAAGCAACTTATCCTGCCAGCCCGGCCCGACGCCGGGCTTTTTGTTGGCCGCCCCAAGGCGCGGCAACGGCCACTTCCCTTGGCACCGGAAAACGAAGCGGGCCAGTGGCCCGCTTTCTCATACCTGTTTCCCCCATCCTTACACTGGCGGATGGAACTGGCTGGCCTCGCGGGTGGCCATCTCTTCATAGGTGGCCCACTTCTGCCACGCCACTTGTTGCGCCACCTGCATCAGCCGCTGTGCCTCTTCAGGATGGCTCTGGGCCAGCACCCGATAACGGGTCTCCTCCTGCCGATATTCGGCAAGCGGAATGGAGGGGCGCAGGCTGTCGAGGCTGAAGGGGTTCTGCCCGGCGCTGCGCAGTACCGGGTTGTAGCGCATCAGCGGCCAGTGGCCCGAATCGACCGCACGCTTCTGTTGGGCCAATCCCTGCTCCATGTCGATGCCGTGGGCGATGCAGTGGCTGTAGGCGATGATCAGCGACGGGCCCGGATAGGCTTCCGCTTCCCGCAAGGCCTGTAGCGCCTGCTGCGGATTGGCCCCGAAGGCGATGCGGGCAACATAGACGTTGCCGTAGGAGATGGCCTGCAACGCCACATCCTTCTTGGCCAGCGTCTTGCCTCCCGCCGCGAACTTGGCGACGGCGCCGAGCGGGGTCGATTTCGACATCTGACCGCCGGTGTTGGAGTAGACCTCGGTATCCATCACCAGCACGTTCACATCGCGGCCGGAGGCGAGCACATGGTCGAGCCCCGCCGAGCCGATGTCATAGGCCCAGCCATCGCCGCCCACTATCCAGACCGAGCGGCGCACCAGCTGATCAATCAAGGAGAGCAGTTCGCGGGCCTTGCCGGATTTCACCTCTTCCAGCCGCTCCCGCACTTGCGCGACCCGGGTACGCTGGGCGCGGATCTCCGACTCCAGCCGCTGCGGGGCGCTAATCAGGGTATCGACCAGCTCGGCGCCCAGCTCCCCCTTCATCGCCTGCAAAGCCGCCACCGCCTGACCGTGATGCTGATCGGCGGTGAGGCGAAAACCAAAGCCAAACTCGGCGTTGTCCTCAAACAATGAGTTCGACCAGGCCGGCCCCTTCCCTTCCCCGTTCTTGGCCCACGGCGTGGTCGGCAGGTTGCCGCCGTAGATGGAGGAGCAACCGGTGGCGTTGGCCACCAGCATGCGATCACCAAACAGCTGGGTCAGCAGCTTGAGATAGGGGGTCTCGCCACAGCCGGCGCAGGCGCCGGAGAACTCGAACAGGGGTTCGAGGAACTGGGTGCCACGCACCGTGGAGAAGTCCACCCGCTCGCGGGCAGGCCAGGGCAGGCTCTCGAACCAGCGCAGTGCCTGTTTCTGGCCAGCCAGATGGGGGGCCTTGTCCATCATGGCGATGGCGCGCTCGCCCTCGTGTTCCTCATCAGCCCCAGCCCGCACCGGACAGGCCTGCACGCACTGGCCGCAGCCGGTGCAATCCTCCGGATAGAGTTGCAAGGTGTAGCGGCTGTCGGGGAAACCCTTGGCGGTGACGGGTACCGATTGCGCCGCCTCGGGGGCGGTCGCCAGCCAGTCCTGATGGTAGAACTTGGCCCGCAGCGCCCCATGGGGGCAGACAAAGACGCAGTTGCCGCACTGGATGCAGATGTCCGAATGCCAAATCGGGATCTCGCGGGCGATATCCCGCTTCTCGAAGCGGCTGGTAGCTGTAGGGTAAGTGCCATCCACCGGCAGCATGGAGACAGGGATCAGATCGCCGCGCCCCGCCAGCATCGGGCCTGTGACCCGCTGGACAAACTCGCTGCCACCCGGTGCCAGTGGCAGCGGATAGTCGCTGATCTGCTCCTCACCGGCCGAGATGGCCACCTGATGGAGATGAGCCAGAGTGTCGTCCACCGCCGCGAAGTTGCGCGCCACCACCTCGGGCCCCTTGCGGGCATAGCTCTTCTCGATGCTCTCCTTGATGAGCGCAATCGCTTCGTCCCGCGGCAAGATGCCGGCCAGCGCGAAGAAACAGGTCTGCATGATGGTGTTGATGCGATTGCCCATGCCGTTTTGCTCGGCCACCCGATCCCCATCGATGCAATAGAGGCGGATATCGAGGGCGCGGATGCGGGCGCGCAGCCGCTCGGGCAGCTCGGCCCAGACCCGGTCAGGCTCATAGGGAGCATTGAGCAGCAGGGTCGCCCCTTCTGCGGCGTGCTCCAGCAGATCGACCGATTCGGCAAAGCCCCACTGGTGGCAGCCGATAAAGCTCGCCTGCTCGATAAGCCAGGGGGCGTCGATGGGCTCGGGGCCAAAGCGCAGGTGGGAGACGGTGCGCGAGCCCGACTTCTTGGAGTCGTAGACGAAGTAGCCCTGAGCGTGGAACCCCTCCAGCTCGCCGATGATCTTGATGCTGTTCTTGTTGGCGCCCACAGTGCCGTCGGCACCAAGGCCGAAGAAGAGCGCCCGCACCCGGCTGGCGGGCTCCAGATCGCCGATGGGGTGCCAGGCCAGACTGAGGCCCGACACATCATCCACTATCCCCACGGTAAAGCGGGGGCGCGGCGCATCGGAGGCCAGCTCCTCGAACACGGCCGCACACATGGCGGGGGTGAACTCCTTGGAAGAGAGGCCGTAGCGACCGCCACTGAGCCACGGCAGCCGCTTGATAAGGCCGCGCTGCAAGCCGTCGATCAGCGCGCTCTGCACATCCAGCAACAGCGGCTCGCCCCCTGCCCCCGGCTCCTTGGTGCGATCCAGCACCGCGATGCGCCGCACGCTCGCGGGCAGCGCATCGAGCAGCGCCTGTACCGGGAAGGGGCGATAGAGGCGAATGACCAGTACCCCGGTCTTGCGATCCTGCCGGTTGAGCCAATCCACAGTGGTGCGGGCGGTGGCGGCCCCCGAGCCCATCAGCACGATGACATCGGTGGCATCGGGCGCGCCGTGGTACTCCACCAACTGGTAGTGGCGGCCAGTCAGCTCACCGAGGCTCTCCATGCACTGCTGCACCCGCGCCGGCACCGCCTCGTAGAAGGGGTTGACGCTCTCGCGGGACTGGAAATAGGTGTCCGGGTTCTGGGCGGTGCCACGCATCACCGGATGATCCGGGTTGAGCGCCCGCGCACGGTGGGCGCGCACCCAGTCGTTGTCGATAAGGGCCCGGATCTCATCCCGATGCAGCGCGGTGATCTTGTTCACCTCGTGGGAGGTGCGAAAGCCGTCGAAGAAGTGGATAAAGGGCACCCGGCATTGCAGGGTGACGCTGTGGGCGACCAAAGCCAGGTCCTGCGCCTCCTGCACCGAGCCGGAGGCGAGCATGGCAAAGCCGGTGCTGCGCGCCGCCATCACGTCCTGATGGTCGCCAAAAATCGAGATCCCCTGCGCCGCCAAGGATCGGGCCGCCACATGGAACACCGCCGAGGTCAATTCGCCTGCGATCTTGTACATGTTGGGCAGCATCAGCATCAGCCCCTGACTGGCGGTGAAGGTGGTGGCGAGCGCCCCCGCCTGCAGGGCGCCGTGCACCGTGCCAGCCGCTCCCCCTTCGCTCTGCATCTCTACCACGGTGGGGATGTTGCCCCAGAGGTTGGTCTGCCCCTGTGCCGCCCAGGCGTCGGCCAGTTCGGCCATGGTCGAGCTCGGGGTGATGGGGTAGATGGCACACACTTCGCTCAGCTGGTACGCCACCCGGGCCGCGGCTTCGTTGCCGTCAACCATGATCAGTTCATGTTTCATTGGGACTCCTCCGGTTGGCGCAACTCGATGGCGTGGCAGGGGCACTGGTCATGGCAGGCACCGCAACCGGTGCAGCGTTCGGCATCCACCTGATACCCCAGACCCGGCCCCAGCTTGGCGATGGCCTGCTCTGGGCAGCTGCCATAGCAGCCGTCGCACTCGAAGCAGTTGCCGCAGGAGTAGCAGCGCGCCGCCTCGTAGCGGGCCGCCGTCTCGTCCAGTCCGCCGATGATCTCGCCAAAGTCATCCCGCGCCGAGGGCGGTTTGACCGGCTGGCTGCTGGCCGGGGCGTGGGTCTGGAACCAGAGCTGCAACTGCTCCGGCCCCACCAATGAATAGGAAAGCGGTTTGTGGTAGTGGCGACCGCGCAGCCAGGCATCCATGTGGCGCGCCGCCTTCTTGCCGTGGCCGGTGGCGATGGTGACGGTGCGCTCGGAGGGCACCATGTCGCCGCCGGCAAACAGACCCGGCACATCCGTCATCAGGTTCTCGCCAACCTGCACCACCCCCTCCTTGTTGACCCGCACGCCGGGAATGCTCTCCAGCACAGAGAGGTCGACCTCCTGACCGAGCGCCAGAATAAGGGAGTCCGCTTCGAGGGTTTCAAACTTGCCGGTGGGCACCGGCTTGCCTTCGACATCCAGCGCCATCACCTCCACTTCGATATTGGTACTATCGAGCTGGCGGATGGTGCGCAGCCAGTTGATCTTGATCCCCTCCTCCTCGGCCTCATCGGCTTCGAAGGCGTGGGCCGGCATATGATCCCGGTCGCGGCGATAGATGATCATCGCCTCTTCAACGCCCAAACGGCGAGCGGTGCGAGCCGCGTCCATGGCGGTGTTGCCGCCACCGTAGATGGCCACCCGCCGCCCCAGTTTGGGGGGCGGCAAGCCCTGTTCTTCGGCAAGACTGGCCTGCTCGAGGAAACTCACCGCATCGAGGATCTTGCCCGCTTCCCGGGCCGGAATGTCGACCCGCTTGGCCAGATGGGCGCCGATGGCCATGAAGACGGCGTCAAAGCCCCCCTCGTCGCGCGCTTTGAGCACGTCTTCCACCTTGTGGTTGAGGGTCAGGGTCACCCCGGCCGCCACGATGCGGGCCACCTCCCGATCCAGCACATCGCGGGGCAGGCGGTAAGCGGGAATACCGAAGCGCAGCATGCCGCCGGCGAGCGGGCCCGCTTCGCGGATCTCCACCTGATGGCCGAGCCGGTTGAGGTGCCAGGCGCAGGAGAGGCCGGAGGGACCGGCGCCAATGACCAGCACCTTCTTGCCGCTGGCGGGGGCAGGCGGCGCAGGCTGCCAGCCACGGGCCAGCGCCTCGTCGCCGAGGAAGCGCTCGATGGCGTGGATGGAGACGGCATCATCCACCTGGGCACGGTTGCAGGCCGTTTCGCAGGGGTGATAACAGACCCGCCCGTGGACTGCAGGCAGGGGATTTTCTTCGATCAGTCGTTGCCAGGCCGCCTCAAAGCGGCCTGCTTCGGCCAGTGCAAGCCAAGCCTGGATGTTCTCGCCAGCCGGGCAGGCATGGTTGCAAGGTGGCAGGGCCGGCCGCCAAACGGGTAGCCGAGTACGGACCGGGCCTGTTCCCGTTTTCTGGGAGAGATCCGGCTGTGGGGTCATATCCAGTTGTTTGCTCATACATTGCTTTCTTCTTTTTGTGTGACAGGCCCCATCCGAATGCGCTTGATACCGTTTTGCCTGGGCAGACGGTGGCCGGAGAGGGAAGAAGCGAAAGCGTCAGAAACTGGAAGCTGGCCCGATGATGGGCCGTTTTTTGTACGACATGGTGGATCAGGATCAATAAATGTTGCGCTTTATGGGTCGCCCCCTTCACAACCGGATCCCCGTCACACCCCGCAGCCATTCGGGCCTGTCGCCCGAGCCCCCTCGCCGTCCTCGACGTGGGCAGCAGGAGAAGATTGCCGCCCGGGGCAGGAATCGTTATCTTCCCCTCTTCACAGGAATCGCCACAGCACAAGGACCAGGACATGCCGACCCTCGCCAGCATACATCTCTACCCCATCAAATCGACGGCAGGCATGCCGCTGGAGCGCGCCCAGGTGACCCAGGAGGGACTTGCCGGGGATCGCCGCTACATGGTGGTCAAACCGGATGGCACCTTTATCACCGCCCGCACCCATCCCCAGTTGCAGCAGGTGGTGGCCACCCCCGTCCAGGGGGGGCTGCAACTGCGCTATCCAGGTCTGCCCCCCCTTGCTCTCATGGAGGCGGCGTTCAGTCGCGCCCCTCAGCACACCGGTGTCTGGGGGGATCGCTTTACCGCCCTGCACACCGGGCCCGACGCCGATGAGTGGCTGAGCCGGGTGGCGAGGGAGCCGGTGCGCCTGCTCTGGCTCGGGGAGGCATCCGATCGTTTTCGGGAGAAGACCGGCACCCGGGTGAGCTTTGCGGACGGCTACCCCTTGCTGCTCATCAGCCAGGCTTCCCTTGAGGATCTCAACCTGAGATCCGATGCCTTGCACCAGATGAGCCAGTTTCGTACCAACCTGGTGGCGAGCGGCACCCGCCCCTTCGAGGAGGATGGCTGGAAGCGGATCCGCATCGGCGAGGTGGAGTTTCGGGTGGACAAGCCGTGCAGCCGCTGCATCATGACCACGGTGGAGGCAGGCTCGGAGCGCTTCAATGCCCTGAAAGAGCCGCTGGCCACCCTCACCCGCTACCGCCGTGGCGAAGATGGTGAGGTCTACTTCGGCCAGAATCTGGTGGCCCTGAACGAGGGGTGGATTGAGGCGGGCAACGAGATCGAGGTGCTGGAGCGGGCCCGGGCGCCGGTCTACCCCAACGCGGCCCCGAAAAAGCGGGAGCTGGTGTGCGTCGCCCGGGAACCCCTGGCCCGGGATCTGGAAACCTTCTGGTTCGAGGCCGCCGACGGCGAGCCCCTGCCCGACTACCTGCCTGGCCAGCACCTGCCCATCAGCCTCGATATCAAAAACACACGGGTTCAACGTCGCTACACCCTGAGCTCCACGCCGGAGCGGCCCGAGCGTTACAGCATCAGCGTCAAGAAGCTGGCCGATGGCCGCCTCTCCCCCTGGCTGCACCATGAGCTGAAAGTGGGCGACCGGTTGCTGGCCGCCCCCCCGGCCGGCGAGTTTCACTTAGGGTCCGAGCGCAGGCTGCTGCTGCTCTCGGCGGGATCCGGTGTCACCCCCATGCTTTCCATTGCCCGCACTCTGGCACTACGGGGGGAGCTCGGTGACGTCCACTTCATGCACCTGTGTCGCAGCGAGGCAGACATTCCTGCCGCCAGCGAGCTGCACGCCATGGCGCAGCAGGGAATGACCCTCACCCTGATCCTGAGCCAGCCTGACAAACACTGGCAGGGACTCAGCGGCCGTCTGAATGACGATCACCTGGGCCGGATCCGGGGTTTGCAGGAGCGGGAGGTGTTCATCTGCGGTCCCCACGGCTTCATGGCCGATGCAGCCAACCGGCTGACCGCCCTCGGCGTACCGGCCGGGCGCATCCGCCAAGAGAGCTTTGGCGGGGCCCTGCTCTCGGTGGCCCGCCCCCATCAGGCGGTGCAACTGCGTATCGGCGAGCGGGAGTTTGCGGGCAACAACCAGGGCACCGTGCTGGATCAGGCCAACAAGCAGGGGGTAGAGCTGCCCTGGAGCTGCCGTGCCGGCATCTGCGGCAGTTGCAAGCAGACCCTGGTCTCGGGCGAGGTGGATCACCCCGATGCCCCCGCCATCAGCGCCGCCGAGCGGGCCGAGGGCAAGATCCTCACCTGCTGCGCCGTGCCCCTGACGGATCTGGTGATCAAATAGGGTGATCGGGGGGCAAAACCCTGTCCCCGGAATGCAAAACGGCTGCCCGAGGGCAGCCGTTTTCTTTAGATGACTGGCTATCAGCCACGCAGGGCGGCGATGCGCTGCTCGATGGGCGGGTGGCTCATGAACAGCTCGCTCATGGAGCGCTTGCCGTTGATGCCGAACGCCATCATGGAACCCTCCATCTGCGGCTCGGCACCGCGGGCGAGACGCTGGAGCGCGGCAATCATCTTGTCGCGGCCGGCCAGCTTGGCGGCACCGGCGTCGGCACGGAACTCGCGCTGACGGCTGAACCACATGACGATGATGGAGGCGAGCACGCCGAACACCATCTCCAGCACGAACACGGTGATCATGTAGGCGAAACCGCCGGTGCTGCTGCTCTCTTCCTCGTTGTTGGAGCTGAAGAAGTTGCTGATGACGCCGGCCACGATGCGGGCGAAGAACATCACGAAGGTGTTCACCACCCCCTGGATCAGGGTCAGGGTCACCATGTCGCCGTTGGCCACGTGGCTCACCTCGTGGGCCAGCACGGCTTCCGCCTCGTCGCGGCTCATGCTGTAGAGCAGACCGGAGGAGACGGCGACGAGGGAGTCGTCACGGCGGGCACCGGTGGCAAAGGCGTTCATCTCGGGGGAGTCGTAGATCCCCACTTCCGGCATCTTGATGCCAGCCTCACGGGCCTGACGGGCAACAGTGCTCACCAGCCAGTGCTCGGTCTCGTTGCGAGGCTGCTCGATGACCTGGACGCCATAGCTGCGCTTGGCCATCCACTTGGACATCAGCAAGGAGATAAAGGAACCCCCAAAACCGAACACGGCGCAGAATACCAACAGACCGGAAATGCTGGACTTGTTGATCCCCAGAACCGAGAACAGGATATTGAGTACCACCCCCAGCACCAGCATGACGGCCAGGTTGGTCACCAGGAATAGCATAATTCGCTTCATATTGACTCCTTGTGAGATATGGATGCATGGTTCGGGGCGCCCCAGGGGCGACCGATGCCACACTTGCCCCAGATAATAGACAGACTCGATGAATGTTTGCTGAATGTCTGGCCTCAGAGCAAGGGCGACACATCGAGACAGTGGTGCAAATCCACCTCATTCACCGCGTCCACGAAGGGGAGCTCCCCCAGAAATGGGGCCGGCAACATGGCTTTCAAGGTGTCCAGGTTCTCCTCGTAGCGGCTCATGTGCGGATCCACCCGGTTGATGACCCAGCCCGCCAGGGTCAACCCCTGCTGGCGAATGGCGCTGACGGTGAGCAGGGCATGGTTGAGGCAGCCCAGCCTGGCCCCCACCACCAGGATCACCGGCAGCCGCTCCTGGGCGACCCACTCCGAGAGCAGACGCTGATGATCCAGCGGCAGGAACCAGCCCCCCGCCCCTTCGACAATGACGAGATCGGCCCCAGCTCCCTCAATCTCCCGCAAGCCGGCGGACAGCCCCTCGAAGGGGATGCTCACCCCCCGCTCACGGGCGGCGATATGGGGGGCGATGGGCGGCTCGAAGGCATAGGGATTGACCTGCTCGTAGGGCAGCGCAACCGTGGCCGCCTGCTGCAACAGCAAGGCATCCAGATTGCGAAGCCCCTCCGGGGTGCGGTTGCAGCCCGCCGACACCGGTTTGTACCCGGCGCAGCGAATGCCTCTGGCGGTAAGCGCCAGCAACAGGGTGCGGGCCACCAGGGTCTTGCCCACGTCGGTGTCCGTGCCGGTGATGAAATAGGATGTCCCCATGATGATTCCTCGATGCAGTGCAGGGGCGCAGAGGCGCCCCGATATCCATGGTGAAAGGCAGGCGCGCGTCCTGCCGCTGAAGGGGTGGGTGCGCCGGGTCTTTTTGTGTCAGCGCCGCACCAGGCGCCCGAGGCAGACCTCGTAGCTGGCGGCCAGCAGGCCGTCCGGTTGACGGTGGCGCTCGTAGGCCTCCCCCAGTCGCACCAGGCGCTGGCGATGACCCAGGCCCGCAGACCGCTCGTCGTTGACCTGGCTCGCACCTATCCCTTTGAGGTCGCGCAGCAGTCCGCTGAGCGCCGGGTAGGCGAGGGACCAGGTCAGCGGGCAGAGTGCCGGTGCCTCGAAGCCCCCGTCACGGGCCGCCTGCTGCAACTGGGGCAACGTCAGGAAGCGATTGACATGGTCACGACCATCCACGGCCCGCCAGGCCTCCCGCAGTTGCCACAGTGACCCCGAAAGCAGGGTCGAGAAGAAGACCTGGCCACCGGGTTTGAGCACCCGGTTGAGCTCGGCAAAGGCCTGGGCCGGCCGCTCGCACCACTGCAGAGCCAGGCTGGAGAAAACCCAGTCCAGGCTCTGGTCGGCAAAGGGCAGCCCCTCCGCGTCGCCGCACACCAGGCGGGCTCCGCTGCCGCGAAGGGCCGCCTGGGCCAGCATGCCGGGTGCGAGATCCAGCCCGGTCAGCGTCTCGCAGCGCGGCGCCAGGGCAGGCAGGAAGAAACCGGTACCGCAACCCAGATCCAGCCCGGCCCCTGAGCACACCTCTTTCACGCCCCCCTCGTCCATGCGCGCCAGCAGCGACTGCCCCACCTCCTGCTGGAAGCGGGCGTGGGCGTCGTAGTGGCGGGCCGCCGCTCCGAAGCGGCGGGCGAGCTGCGCCTTGTCCACCGACTGGAAACGCTCATGCACCATGGGCGCCCCCTCTCTCGTCGGTGGATGGGCGGGGTCCCAGGGCCTCGAGCAGGCGATCCACGTCATCTTCGCCATGGGCGGCGCACAGGGTGATGCGAAGGCGCGCCGTGCCGACCGGCACCGTGGGCGGGCGGATGGCGCCGGCCCAGACACCGCACTCCCGCAGCCGCTCGGCCAGTTGCAGGGCAGCGACGCTCTCCCCCACCAGCAGCGGCTGGATGGGGGTATCGCTTGCCCCAAGCCGCCAGCCGAGCGCCTGCGCCCCCTGCCGGAACCGGGCGACAAGGCGAGCCAGGTGGGCACGGGCCTCGTCGGCTACGCGTACCAGCTCGATGCTCTGGCGCACGGCGCACGCCTGGGCGGGGGGCATATGGGTGCTGTAGACATAGTGGCGGGCAAAATTGACCAGATACGCCACCAGCTCGCGACTGCCGCCCACAAAGGCGCCGGCCACCCCGAGCGCCTTGCCGAAGGTCCCCATCTGGATGTGCACGCTGGCCGGAGCAACCCCCTGGGCCGCCAGGGTGCCGCGCCCCTCGGCACCCAGCACGCCGAGGCCGTGGGCATCGTCAATCATCAGCCAGTTGCCGCTTCGGGATGCGAGTGTTGCCAGCTCAACCCAGGGGGCCTGATCCCCGTCCATGCTGAAGACCCCTTCCGAGACGATCAGGCCCCGGTTTGGCTCAAGCAGCCGCTCAAGGGCCGCCATGTCGTTGTGGCCGAAGCGCTTCATCTTGCAGGGGAGCTGGCTCCCCATCTCCTGCAAGGAGGCGTGGTTGAGCCTGTCCTGCCACAGCAGGTGATCCTTGCCGAGCAGGGCCTTGAGCACCGCCTGATTGGCGGAGAAGCCACAGTTGAACAGCAGCACCGCCTCCACCCCGAGCCAGTCGGCAAGCGTCTCTTCCAGCTGCTGGTGAGCGCGGCTGTAACCCGTCACCAGGGGCGAGGCGCCTGCCCCTGCGCCATATTGCGCCACCCCCGCCGTGAAGGCGGCCTTGATGGCGGGGTGACCGGCAAGGCCCAGGTAGTCGTTGCCAGAGACGTTGAGGTAATCGCGCCCCCCGACCCGGATCCGCCCACCGCTCGCCACATCCACCGGGGTGCGTCGGCGCAGCAGGGTGGCCTGTTCACGCTCGGCCAGCGCCTCCCCCAGGGCAAAGGGGCCGGTAACAACGGGCGTCATCATGGACGGAGGACATCTTCGCGGGAACGGGTGGCATCGTAGAAGAGTTCGCTCGGCTCGCTCTGGCGGTTCACCTCGGCCAGCAGCTCCTCCTCTTGAACCTGATCCGGCTTCTGGGCCCGCTGGGCGGGGCGAATGCCAAGGCGCTTGAAGAGCTGCATGTCGCTGTTCTCGTCCGGATTGGGGGTGGTCAGCAGCTTGCAGCCGTAGAAGATGGAGTTGGCCCCGGCCATAAAGCACATGGCCTGCATCTGCTCGTTCATCTTCTCCCGCCCGGCGGAGAGGCGCACGTGGGAGGCCGGCATCATGATGCGCGCCACGGCGATGGTGCGGATAAATTCGAACGGGTCCAGGTTCTCCTGGTTCTCCAGGGGCGTCCCCTTCACCTTGACCAGCATGTTGATGGGCACGCTCTCCGGGTGGCGCGGCAGATTGGCCAGCGCCATCAAGAGGCCCGCACGGTCTTTCGCCTGCTCCCCCATGCCGACGATGCCGCCGGAGCAGACCTTCATGCCGGCGCCGCGCACATGCTCCAGGGTGTCGAGCCTGTCCTGATAGGTGCGGGTGGTGATGATGTCGCCGTAGAACTCCGGCGAGGTGTCGAGGTTGTGGTTGTAGTAATCGAGCCCCGCAGCCCCGAGACGCGCCGCCTGATCGGCGGTCAGCATCCCCAGGGTCATGCAGGTCTCCATACCGAGCCCGCGCACCTCCTCGATCATCCGCAAGATATAGGGCATGTCCTTCTCTTTCGGGTTGCGCCAGGCCGCCCCCATGCAGAAGCGGGACGAGCCGTTGGCCTTGGCCTCCCGGGCCCGCTCCAGCACTTTTTCCACCTCCATCAGCCGCTCGGTCTCGAGCCCGGTGTGGTAGCGAGCGCTCTGGGGACAATATTTGCAATCTTCCGGGCAGGCCCCGGTCTTGATGGAGAGCAGGGTGCTTACCTGCACCTCGTTCGGGTCGAAATGGGCGCGGTGCACCGTCTGGGCCTGGAACAGCAGATCGTTGAATGGCAGGGCAAAGAGATCCTGAACCTCGGACAGGGTCCAGTCGTGACGAAGGGCGTGGGCACCCGCGGTGAGAGCATTCATACATGGCTTCCGGTTGTTATTGGTGGGATCCTGCGCCGCGCTCAAGAGAGCGTTCGCCGCAAGACCCGCCAGCTGGACAGCGCGACGCCAGGGCGTGCGCGAAGCCAAGTGGCTGAAATTGTTGGCTAGTGTAGAGAGCACGCGTAGACTGTCAACACCGACCAGATCAAATCAATTGACAACAGAACACAAAATGACCAATCAAGAATTCGACCTGCACCACGTCTGGCACCCCTATACCTCCCTCACCCATCCCCTGCCCTGCTATGAAGTGGCCAGCGCCAAAGGGGTGACCCTCACCCTGACGGACGGGCGCGAGCTGGTGGATGGCATGAGCTCCTGGTGGGCCTGCGTTCACGGCTATCAGGTGCCGGAACTGGACGCGGCCGCCACCGCCCAGCTCGGCAAGATGTCCCACGTGATGTTTGGCGGCCTGACCCATGCCCCGGCGGTCGAGCTCTGCCGCAAACTGGTGGAGATCACCCCGAAGGGGCTGGATCGGGTCTTTCTGGCGGATTCCGGCTCGGTGGCGGTGGAGGTGGCCCTCAAGATGGCCCAGCAGTACTGGCATGCCAAAGGGACGCCCCGCGCCAAATTCGTTGCCCTTCGGGGCGGCTATCACGGCGACACCTTCGGCGCCATGAGCGTGTGCGACCCGGATGGCGGCATGCACGAGCTCTACCAGGGCTTCCTGCCCGAACACCATTTCGTCGAAGCGCCCAGCTGCCGCTTCCACGCTCAGTGGGACGAGCAGAGCGTGGTGGAGCTGGCCACCCTGGTGGCGGATCATCACGAGGAAATTGCCGCCATCGTGCTGGAACCCATCGTCCAGGGGGCAGGCGGCATGCGCTTCTACCACCCCCGCTACCTGCAGTGGGTGCGCGCCCTGTGCGACGAATTCGGCGTGCTGCTCATAGCAGATGAAATCGCCACCGGCTTTGGCCGCACCGGCCAGCTCTTTGCCTGCGACTGGGCGGGGATCAGCCCCGACATCATGTGCCTGGGCAAGGCACTCACCGGCGGCTACCTGACGCTGTCGGCCACGCTCACTACCGAGCATGTGGCTCGCACCGTGTGTGACGGCAAAGCAGGCGTCTTCATGCACGGCCCTACCTTCATGGGCAACCCGCTCGCCTGCGCGGTGGCCAACGCCTCCATCGAGTTGCTGCTCGCCTCACCTTGGCAGGCGCGGGTGCAAGCCATCGAACACCAACTCAAAACCGAACTGGTGGAACTGACCCTGCACCCGGCGGTGGCGGATGTACGGGTGCTCGGCGCCATCGGGGTGGTGGAGATGAAGGAGCGGGTGGATGTGGCGCGCATCCAGCGCAAGTTCGTGGAGCTGGGCGCCTGGATCCGTCCCTTTGGCAAGCTCATCTACCTGATGCCTCCCTTCGTCATCACCCCCGAGGAGCTGCGGGTATTGACCGGCGCCATCCACGAGGCCATCACCATCGGCGAATATTGAGTCCGGATGAACGGGCCCTGCATGAGAACGCAGGGCCTTTCGGCGCTTTTTCATCAGAATGTGAGCAAGACACCAAAACCCGTCCGGCGAGGAGAGTAGACTGCGCGGGTTTTACCCAACAGATGTACCAGTCCCATGCGCCTCTCCATTGCTGCCAAGATCAACTTCTTCCTGCTCTTCATCTTCTCCATGGTGTTGGTGTTTTCCGCGGCCTATCAGGCGGTGCGCGAGCGTGACCTCATCCTGACCCTCATCAAGGAACAGAGCCGCGAGCAGACCGAGGCCTACTTCGACGGCCTCAACATGCTGATGCTGACCGGCAAGATGGACGCCCGCGATACCCTGCGCGCCAAGTTTCTCCATCACGCCCACGTGGAAGATGCCCGCATCGTGCGCGGGGCGGCGGTCAACAAGCAGTACGGGCCGGGCCGTGACGTCGAGGCCCCGAAGGACAGGTACGATGCCCTGGCGCTGGTGGGCAAGGGGAGCCTGGAGGTAGAGCATGAGGGCATGCACAGCCGGCTGGTGGTGACCCGCCCGCTGCTGGCCAGAAAGGATTTTCGCGGTACCGACTGCACCAGCTGCCACCAGGTGCCGGAAAACACCGTACTGGGAGCGGTGCGTTTTGACTACTCCCTCGACACCCTGTTTACCCGGGTGGAGCAGAACATCCTCACCTCGGCCCTGAGCCTCACCCTCATCTTCGGGCTGGGACTCCTGCTCACCCTCTGGGTCATCCGCACCTGGATAGTCCGCCCTCTCAACCAGCTGACCCGCTCCATGGAGGAGGCCACCGATCGCAACGACTTCGGCCACAGGCTGGAGGGGGATGAAGGGGACGAGATTGGCCGGGTGGCGCTCGCCTACAACCAGATGCTCGACAGCGTGGAGCGCCAGATAGGCAAGCGCCCCGCCTCTCAGGGGATGGATGACGGCGACGGCCCTCAGCCCCGGTAGTAAAGCAGCAGGCAGGCCACCAGGATCAGCAGCAGGATGAAGAGATTGACGTGGCGGGCATCTTCCTGCCGACGGCTGCGGCCACGGGCCAGCACCAGCACCACCAGGGTCAGCAGGCAGCAACCCCAGAGCCCGCGCTCCAGCCAGGGGGTAAGCAGGGGGTCCCAGCTCTGGCGCACCTTGACGCCCCCATAGACCAGAAAGCCGTAAGCCACCTCTGGCCGGGCGAAGTGATAGAGGGAGAGCAGGGCGACAAAGCCGCCCCAGCAGAGGATCACCAGCCCCTGCAACACCCGTATCCAGCCATCCGGCCCCCGCCTGCGCTCCTTCACCCTCACCCCCGTCCAACCGCCATGATCCATGCACGATGCATGGGGAAATCCCCGCAAGGGTCCGACATTTTTGCTTGTTTATCAAACCTGCGCGGGTAAGATGAACGGCTTAGTCTGCCATGGTGGGCCAACTGCGCCCGGGCCAGACCCCTAGTGTTGCAAATAGCGCTGCAAGAACAAGCTGGAGACAATATTTCGATGACGCACGCATCCGTAGTTGATGTGCTGGCCGGTAAGTATTCGGTCGGCACCACCCTGACTGTGAAAGGGTGGATCCGGACCCGCCGCGATTCCAAGGCGGGGATCTCATTTTTGGCCGTTTCCGATGGCTCCTGCTTCCATCCGGTGCAGGCCGTCGCCCCCAATACCCTGGCCAATTACGAGAATGAAGTGCAACGTCTGACCACAGCTTGCTCCGTCGAAGTGACCGGCACCGTGGTCGAGTCCCAGGGCAGCGGCCAGGCGTTCGAACTGCAGGCCACCGAGGTCAAGGTGGTGGGCTGGGTCGAAGATCCGGACACCTACCCCATGTCTGCCAAGCGCCACAGCATCGAGTACCTGCGCGAGCAGGGCCACCTGCGTGCCCGCACCAACATCGTCGGTGCCGTGACCCGGGTGCGCAACTGCCTCTCCCAGGCCATTCACCGCTTCTTCCACGAACAGGGCTACCTCTGGATCGCGGCGCCCCTCATCACCGCCTCCGACACCGAAGGGGCCGGCGAGATGTTCCGCGTCTCCACCCTGGACATGGAAAACCTGCCGCGCACCCCCGAAGGCAAGGTGGACTACGACAAGGACTTCTTCGGCAAGGAGACCTTCCTGACCGTGTCCGGCCAGCTGAACGTCGAAACCTACGCCTGCGCCCTGTCCAAGGTCTACACCTTCGGCCCGACCTTCCGCGCCGAAAACTCCAACACCAGCCGCCACCTGGCTGAGTTCTGGATGGTGGAGCCGGAAGTGGCCTTCGCCGATCTGGAAGACAACGCCGCCCTGGCCGAAGCCATGCTGAAGTACGTCTTCAACGCCGTGCTGACCGAGCGCCGCGACGATCTGGAGTTCTTCGCCCAGCACGTGGACAAGGACGCCATCGGCCGTCTGGAGCGCTTCGTCGCCTCCGACTTCGCCCAGATTGACTACACCGACGCCATCGACGTGCTGCAAAACTGCGGCAAAAGCTTCGAGTTCCCGGTCTCCTGGGGCATCGATCTCTCCTCCGAGCACGAGCGCTACCTGGCCGAGGAGCACTTCAAGTCCCCGGTGGTGGTGAAGAACTATCCGAAGGACATCAAGGCCTTCTACATGCGCCTCAACGACGACGGCAAGACCGTTGCCGCCATGGACGTACTGGCCCCGGGGATCGGCGAGATCATCGGCGGCTCCCAGCGTGAAGAGCGTCTCGAGGTGCTGGATGCCCGTCTGGCCGAGATGGGTCTGAACAAGGAAGACTACTGGTGGTACCGCGATCTGCGTCGCTACGGCACCGTGCCCCACTCCGGCTTCGGTCTGGGCTTCGAGCGCCTGGTGGTCTACGTGACCGGCATGGGCAACGTGCGCGACGTGATCCCCTTCCCCCGTACTCCCCGCACCGCCGAGTTCTAAGGCGACCCGCCCACTCGCACCGTGCAAAAGCCGACCCCCGGGGTCGGCTTTTTTTATGCCCGCCTCGCTCTTCCCGCACGTGTTATTCCCGCCTTTTGCATTCCAAACCCTGTGATCTCCCCCATCTTTCCCGTCATTTATCTGGTGTGCGCCAGGAAGCGGTCCCCTGTTCAAGGGCTGAACCGTAGTTTTTATGCACTTAAATCGGAAAAAAGCCGGTTGTTGAAGCAACGCAATTTTTTACCCCTTTAGGGGTGACAAAATATCAATTAACCCTTCAGGGGTAATTGATGACAGCGGATCCCGGGCAGCTGGCCGATGGGGACATGGATAAAACACACGAGGTAATGGAATGATCTTGATGGAATTTTTGGTGGTACTCGGCTGCTTGCTGCTGGGTACCCGCTTCGGGGGCATGGGGCTGGGTCTTATCAGCGGCATTGGTCTGTTCCTGCTGACCTTCGTCTTCGGCCTGGTGCCGGGCGAGCCGCCGGTGCAGGTAATGCTGACCATACTGGCGGTCATTGGCTGCGCCGCCACCCTGCAGACCGCCGGCGGTCTCAACCTGATGATGCAGGTGGCCGAGCGTCTGCTGCGCCGTCACCCCCAGTACATCACTCTGCTGGCGCCGCTCACTACCTGGACCCTCACCTTCCTGTGCGGCACCGGCCACGTGGTCTATACCATGTTCCCCATCATCGCCGACATCGCGCTGCAGAAGAACATCCGCCCGGAGCGCCCCATGGCAGTGGCATCCGTTGCCTCCCAGATGGCCATCTGCGCCTCGCCGGTCTCGGTGGCCGTGGTCTCCATGGTCTCCATCCTGGCGGCGGCTCACGGCGTGGGTCAGGCCTACGGTCTGCTCGACATCCTGATGGTGGCCATCCCCTCCTCTCTCACGGGTGTCATGATGGCGGCCCTGTGGAGCCTGCGCCGCGGCAAGGATCTGGACAAGGACGAGGAGTTCCAGGCCAAGATCAAGGACCCTGCCCAGCGGGACTTCATCTACGGCGGTGGTGAAACCCTGCTCAACACCAAGTTCCCGAAAGAGGCCTACTGGTCCACCTGGATCTTCTTCGCCGCCATCGCTGCCGTGGTGCTGCTGGGGGCCGATGAGGCGCTGCGCCCCGTCTTCACCATCAAGGAGAAGACGGGCCCCCTCTCCATGAACCTGGTGATCCAGATGATGATGCTGATCGCCGGCGCCATCATCCTGATGCGCTGCAAGGTCAAGCCGGGGGAGATCGCCAACGGCGCCGTCTTCAAGGCGGGCATGGTCGCCATCTTCTCCGTGTTCGGGGTCGCCTGGATGAGTGAAACCTTCTTCCAGGCCCACATGCCGCTGCTCAAGGAGACCCTGGCCCACGTGGTACAGGCCCAGCCCTGGACCTACGCCATGGTGCTCTTCCTCATCTCCAAGCTGGTGAACAGCCAGGCCGCGGCGCTCACCGCCATCGCCCCCATGGGGCTGGCGCTGGGGGTCGAACCCAAACTGCTCATCGCCTTCCTGCCGGCGAGCTACGGCTACTTCGTGCTGCCGACCTACCCGAGCGATCTCGCCTGCATCGGTTTCGACCGCTCCGGCACCACCCGCATCGGCAAGTTCATCATCAACCACAGCTTCATCATTCCGGGCCTCATCGGGGTGGTGACCTCCTGTACCCTGGGCTTCATCCTGACCAGCATCCTGCTGTAACAGGCATCCGGTGCGAGCGGCTCCCCCGTGGGAGCCGCTTTTTTATCCCCGCATCCCCGGCCCGCGCTTTGCCATCGCCCCCCACTCTGGGTAGCATGAGCCCTCTTTTATTCAGCGGAAATCCCCCATGTCTCGCGTCATCCTGCTCTGGAGCGGCGGCAAAGATGCCATGCAGGCCCTCTGCCACGCCCGGGAAGCGGGCCATCAGGTGGTGGCCCTGATCACCTTTGCCCCGCCAGCGCCCCGCTTTCTCGCCCATCCCCTGTCACAGGTTCGCCGTCAGGCGGCGGCCCTCGCACTGCCCCATCGGCTGGTCACCATCGAAGCGCCGTTCGATCTCGGTTATGAGCGGGCCCTGGCGGCATTGAAAGAGGAGTGGCAACTCGATGGGGTCGTCACCGGCGACATCGACAGCGTGGGGGGCGCGCCGAACTGGATCCGCGAGCGCTGTCGCCCCCTGGGGCTCACCGTTCACACCCCGCTATGGCAACAACCCCGCGAGGCGTTGCTGGCGGACATGCTGGCCCGCGGCATCGTCGCCCACCTCTCCTGCGTCGATACCCGGGTACTGGCCCCCGAGTGGGTGGGGCGCAGGCTCGATGCTGGCACCCTCAGCGATCTGCAGCAACTGGCGGATCGGGATGGCTTCGATGCCTGCGGCGAGCAGGGGGAGTACCACACCATGGTGACCGACGGCCCCGGGTTTGCGGCGCCGCTGACGCTCGGCCACTGGCAGGT
This sequence comes from Aeromonas sp. 62-46, assembly GCF_001898585.1. Lineage (NCBI taxonomy): Bacteria > Pseudomonadati > Pseudomonadota > Gammaproteobacteria > Aeromonadales > Aeromonadaceae > Aeromonas > Aeromonas sp. 62-46. Next base: position 76,180 of record NZ_MKUI01000050.1, read on the forward strand.
AGCGCGCCAGGAGCACCTCGCCTATCTGCTGGAGGACGAGGAATGACGTCTCACGAGGGCGACACATAAAAAACGGGAGGCGCTGGCCTCCCGTTTTGCTTGTCCTTAACGTTGACCTATTTGGTCAGCTTGCCCAGCACCCGCTTAAGCAGGCGGATGCGCGGCTCGATGCTCTCCAGCAGCAGGAACTCCGCCTCCGAGTGGAAGCCGCCCCCCATGGGGCCGAAGCCATCGAGGGACGGCACCCCGGCCGCCGCGGTGAAGTTGGCATCGGAGCCGCCACCGGCCTCCAGCCAGGTGAAGGGGACGCCCTCCTCCCTGCCTGCCGCCTCCACCAGTGCCATCAGGGCCTCGGTGTCGCCGCTCGGGCGCATCGCGGGCTTGAAGCTCTGGCGCGCCACCTCGACCCGGCAACCGGCGAGGAAGGGGTTGTTGGCCATGAAGGTGAGCCGGTCGTGCACCGCCTGCGCCTCTTCGTTGCGCCAGAAGCGCAAATCCACGATCGCCTCGGCAAAGTCGGGCACCACGTTGACGCCGGTCCCCCCCTGCACCACCCCCACGTTCATGGTGGTGCCGGTCTCCATGTTGACCTGCTGGTTGATGGCAAGCACCCAGTTGGCCAGCTCCGTGATGGCGGAGATCCCTTGTGCCAGGGCCGAACCGGCATGGGAGGCCTTGCCGTGGAAGGTGATGCGGTACTTGGCATTGCCCTTTCGGGCGCTGATGAGCTCTCCGCTCGGGCGGGCCGCCTCGGCCACCAGCACGCAGCCGCTCTGTCTGGCTCGCTCCACCAGCCACGCTTTGGACCAGGGGGAGCCAATCTCCTCGTCGCAGTTGCAGCAGACCAGCACCTTGAGCCTGGCCAGCACGGCCGGGTCCAGTTCTTTCAAGGCATACCAGGTGGAGAGCAGGCCGCTCTTCATGTCCGAGACGCCGGGGCCAAAGGCCTGATTGCCTTCGATTTTCAGCGGGCGTTTGGCCGCCGTCCCCTCGGGGAAGACGGTGTCCATGTGGCCCACCAGCATGACGTCGTAGTGATCCGCCCCCGGGGCATTGGTTGCCTCCAGGCAAGGGCCGCACTCGGCGGCGAACTGGTGGCGGGTCACCTGCCAGCCGATGGCCTCATATTTCTCCGTCATGATGTCGGCGACCCGGGCCACCCCGGCCGGGGTGCGGGTGCCGCAGTCGAGGTTGATGAGCGGGGCCAGATCCGCCAGATAGGTATCGAGGGAAAACGGGCGCGTGAGGTCGTTCATTGTCTTCTCCATGGAACAATCTGCGTAAAACACAGACTGTTTTTGCAACGATAAGAGTGGGCGGGCACTCGGCGCCGCCTCGTCAACGGCGGTCGGCCAGCGTGGATCAACTGGCCGCCACCTCTACACCAGAGCCTTTACATGAACAGCAGATAGTTGAGGAGCAGCGCCGTCACCAGGGCCCCCGCCATGGGCACGCTGGTACGCTTGACCACCACGAAGGGAGAGACCTTGGCGATGCCCGCACAGGCGATGAGCACCGCCGCGATGGGGGAGACGGTGCGGCCGATACTGGAGGCGAGCTGCATCGGCAGCAGCATGGTCACCGCCGGTACGCCGAACTTGGCCGCCACCGCGGGGGCCAGGGAGGAGAAACTGAGGAAGGCCGCGTTGCCCGAGCCCATGATGACCGCCGCCACCATGATGAGCCCCACCATCACCAGGGTCATCAGGCCGCTGCCGATGCCGGCATTGCTGGCCGAATGGAGCAGGGTGTCGATGGCGCCGATGGCCTTGAGGGATTCGGCGAAGAGCTCGGCACAGACGATGAGCGCCACCACGGGACCGAACACCTTGCCCATGCCGTCGAGGAAGCTCGACAGCCCCGCGAAGGCGGTGCGCACCGAGCGGGTGCGCAGCAGCTCGCACAGCATGCCGATAAAGACCGACAGCAGCATGGCCACCTCCACGCTGACGCTGATGGTGGTCACCAGCAGCTTGGAGAAGGTCATCATCAGCACGAAGGGGATGATGGGCAGCAGGCCGTACCAGGTTGGCGCGGCCACCTCGTCTGCCCCTTTTTCGTCAAGCTCCGCGTGTTCGCCGCGATGCAGGGCCGGATCCCAACCCTCCTGGCGGTCACAGTGCCGCTGCCAGAAGAAGTGCAGCACCATGGTCACCAGCAACATGGGAGCCACCAACCAGATCTGGTAGTCGACGAAATAGCTGGTGGGATCCATGCCGGACTGACCGGCGGAGAAGATGGCGTTGGTCTGGGTCGGGCCGATTTCGAACGCCTGGGAGGTGGCGATGACGCCGCAGGCGGAAGCCGGGCTGATGCCGAGGTTGCGCATCACAGGGTACATGGTGACCATCAACAGCAGGCCAAGGCCAGTGGCGGAGGTGACGAACAGGGAGACGAAGACAGCCACCAGGTAGCAGATGGCCAGCATCAGGTAGCTGGACTGGATGCCCGCCACCGGTTTGACCACCACCCGCACCAGCGCCTGGGAGGCACCGATATGGGACATGTAGGTGGCAAAGCCCGCCACCGCCATGATGGTGAGGCCGAGCCCCGCCGCACGGTAGGAGAAGATCCCCTTGAACACCTCGAACAGGTCGAACAGGGCGAAGCCGGTGCTCTTGTCGGCGGGCAGAATGGGGTGCAGTCCCAGCCAGTAGGCGACGGTGAAGAGGGCCATGCCCGCCAGCGCCAGCACCGCCTGCGGGTTGTAATCCTTGATGATGCCGTAGACCACGGCGATCAGCACGAGCAAGACGAAGACGAGTTCCAAGGTGCACTCCTGACAAGATTATCGAGAAGCGCAATCTAGTGGTGGATCTCCCCTTTCCTCTTGATCACCATCAATAAAGATGGAAAAAGCAAACGGTTGTAGATTTTTATTCCAAAAATAAAACTAAAAACGACATTTAACATCACAGAACTGGATCTAGAATGCTCCCCAGGGTATCCCTGACCGACAACCGCCACTTTGTTTGCGTTGGATCAACATCCCGCCGGGGTGAACTGGCCAAGATGCCCGTCGACACAGAGCGACCATTTCGCACCGGAGAGAGTTATGACAAACCAAGCCACCGCAGGCACCCCGACCTGCGACTGCAAGCTGTGGGACATCCTCGTCGAGTCTGCAAAGGAACGCACCACCATTCGTTACTCCAAACTGGCCAGGCAGGCCGGGCTGGAGCAGTGCCAGGATGAACTGCGCACCCTGCTGCAACGCATCCGCATGTATTGCACCGAAAATCACCTGCCCATTCTCTCCGCCATCGTGATGGATGACGTGGGCAAATACGCCGGCCTCTCCTCCAGCCTGCCGGATGCCCCCTGGGAGCGGGCACGGGTCTTCGATCACGAGTGGACCACCCTGCACTGAGTGCCGTCCCCTGAATCCGGAACGCGCCCAGACCAGCAGGCGCGTTCTGGTTTTTGGCCCCCGCCGTTTCTTCCCCGGCCCCAGCGGCCCCATCCGGCCAGGTGTGCTTCCCTGTGAGGCTCCCTGCCCCCTGTCGTCCTATCCGGCCAGGTGTGCAGCATAAGGGCCTCCTCCCTCGGTCTCCCCCTTTGATACCGCAGCGCATCCCGTCACAGACCAGCGTGTTCTGGCGCGCGGCCCCCTCCCTTCTCCACTCCGCCTGACTGGTAAAACCAGCCCATCCGGCCATGAGCGTTGCCATGGGGGGGCCACAATGCCAGAATCGGGCCCTTGCACGATTTCAGGGCCGCCGGCCCGCAGACAAAGGATCCCCCATGGCCACCACCCTCTATGGCATCAAGAACTGCGACACCATCAAGAAGGCCCGCAAGTGGCTGGAGGAGGCGGGTATCGATTACCGCTTTCACGATCACCGCGCCGACGGTCTGAGCCCGGAGCAGCTCGATCTCTGGCTCGCCAAGCTGGGCTGGGAAGCCCTGCTCAACACCCGTGGCACCACCTTCCGCGCCCTGCCAGAAGCAGAAAAACAGGGGCTCGACACCGCCAAGGCACGTGATCTGCTGCTGGCCCACCCGGCCATGATCAAGCGCCCGCTGCTGGACCAGGACGGCACCCTGACCCTGGGCTTCAAGGCAGACCTCTATCAATCCCTCTTCTCCCGTTAACTTTTTCTGTTTAAGGAACACCGATGTCGGACGTCATCACACTGGCCAAGGATCTGATCAGCCGCCCCTCCGTGACCCCCCTGGATGAAGGGTGCCAGACCCTGATGGCGGAGCGCCTCGCGCGCCTGGGGTTCGTCATCGAACCCATGGTCTTCGAGGACACCACCAACCTCTGGGCACGCCGTGGCAGCGAGGGTCCCCTCTTCTGCTTCGCCGGCCACACCGACGTGGTGCCCGCCGGCCCCCTGGAGAAGTGGGACACCCCGCCATTCGAGCCGACCATCAAGGACGGCATGCTCCATGGCCGGGGCGCCGCCGACATGAAGGGGTCTCTGGCCGCCATGGTGGTGGCGACCGAGCGCTTCGTGGCCGAGCACCCGGACCACAAGGGCTCCATCGCGTTTCTCATCACCTCGGATGAAGAGGGGCCCTTCATCAACGGCACGGTACGCGTCATCGACACCCTGGAGGCACGCAACGAGAAGATCCGCTGGTGCATCGTCGGCGAGCCCTCCTCCACCGCCCAGGTCGGGGACGTGGTGAAGAACGGCCGTCGCGGCTCCATCACCGGCGATCTGCTGGTGCGCGGGGTGCAGGGCCACGTCGCCTACCCCCATCTGGCGGACAACCCCATCCACAAGGCGGCCCCGGCGCTGGCGGAGCTCGCCGCCATCGAGTGGGACAAGGGCAACGCCTACTTCCCCCCCACCAGCTTCCAGATCGCCAACATCCAGGGCGGCACCGGCGCCTCCAACGTCATTCCGGGGGAGTTGCAGGTCCAGTTCAACTTCCGCTTCAGCACCGAGCTCACCGATGCGGCTATCCGCGAGCGGGTCGAGGCGCTGCTGACCCGTCACGGCCTGGACTTCGAGCTGAAGTGGACCCTCTCCGGCCAGCCCTTCCTGACGGACACCGGCGCCCTGCTGGAAGCCACCGTCGCCGCCGTGGCGGCAGTGAACGGCCAGCAGCCGGCCCTGCTCACCACGGGGGGCACGTCCGATGGGCGTTTCATCGCTCCCACCGGGGCGGAAGTCATCGAGCTCGGCCCGGTCAACGCCACCATCCACAAGGTGAACGAGTGTGTGAAGGCGGACGACCTGGACCTGCTGGCGGACATGTACCAAGGGGTGCTGGCACGACTGCTGGCATGAGCGGCGCTCCGGACAAGAGAGACCAGACCATGAATCAGGATCAACTGCTTGGGCTGGATGAGAGCCACCTCATCCTGGTGGGGCGCGGCCCCCATCGTCTGACCGCCGCCACCGCGGCGGCCTTCAACGACATGCAGGTGGCTGCCGCCCATGCCGGTTTCAACCTGCAGGCGGCCTCCAGCTGGCGCGGCTTCGAGCGCCAGCTCGCCATCTGGAACGGCAAATGGCGCGGGGAGCGCCCTCTGCTGGATGCGCACAACCAGCCCCTCGATGCCCTGCAACTGGGCGAGACCGAGCGACTGCACGCCATCCTGCACTGGAGCGCCCTGCCCGGCACCAGCCGCCATCACTGGGGCACGGATCTCGACATCTACGATCCAGACTGCCTCCCCGCCGGCACCCGGCTCGCGCTGGAACCCTGGGAGTACGAGGCGGGCGGCTGGTTTGCCGATTTGCGCGAATGGCTGGACGATCACATGAACGACTTCGGCTTCTTCCTGCCCTATGCAAAAGGGGAGCAACCGGATCAGGGGGTTGCCTACGAGCCCTGGCACCTGAGCTTCGCACCCGAATCCGATGGGCTGGCCCTGGATCCGGCGGCGCTGGCGCTTTGTCTGGAAGGGGCGGATATTGAAGGCAAGGAGTGCATCCTGGCCCATCTCGACGAGATCCTGGCCCGCTATGTCACCCCGGCACACCACGAAAGGAGATTCTGATGAGCTTGTGGTTATGGATAGGCTTGCCGCTGCTGTTTCTGCTCGGCCTGTTTCTCAACGCCATCAAGGACATGAAGCAGCTCGAGAAACAGCTGCCCAAGTACAAGGACAAGATCCGGGAGGTCAAGGACGACGAGGACGACTGACCTACTCGCAGGAGCCCGTCGGCGCTCCTGCCCCCTTCTCGTCCACGGCATTTTTTCGCCCTCTGCCGCCCCCCTCTGCCTGCACTGAAAGCCCCATCCATTGCCCCCTTTCCCTACGCTTTCCCGCGCGGGCACTCCGCCCTCGCCCTGCTTGAAAACTGCGCAACAAACGTAAAAAACTGCAAAACAATGCACAATTAAGCCACACAAAGGGGGTCAATCTGCATATAATGTGCCTGTTTTGCAGCCCGCCATAAGGAGTTCGCCATTGGATGCCACCACCGTCAACAGTTTCTTCTTCATCGGTGCCCTGTTGGTGAGCGCCAGTGTCCTGTTGAGCGCACTCTCCTCCAGAGTCGGCATCCCCATTCTGGTCATCTTCCTCGCCGTCGGCATGCTGGCGGGTGAGGATGGTCCTGGCGGCATCCACTTCGCCGACTACTCGGTCGCCTACCTGGTGGGCAACCTGGCGCTGGCCATCATTCTGCTGGATGGCGGCATGCGCACCCGGGTCTCCTCCTTTCGGGTCGCGCTCTGGCCCGCGCTCTCGCTGGCCACGGTCGGGGTGGCCATCACCACCGGCCTCACGGGCCTCGCCGCCGCCTGGCTGTTCGACCTCAACCTGATGCAGGGGATGCTCATCGGTGCCATCGTCGGCTCCACCGATGCGGCGGCGGTCTTCTCCCTGCTCGGCGGGCGCAGCCTCAACGAGCGGGTCAGCGCCACCCTGGAGATAGAATCGGGCAGCAACGATCCCATGGCGGTCTTTCTCACCGTCACCCTGATCGAGGTACTGGCTACCGCCCAGCAGGGGCTGGATGCCGGCTTCCTGCTACTGCAACTCGTCAAGCAGTTTGGTCTGGGCGCTGGCATCGGCCTTGCGGGGGGCTGGCTGCTGTGGAAGCTCATCAACAGTGCCAAGCTCGCCCCCGGTCTCTACCCCCTGCTCACCGTGAGCGGCGGCCTGCTCATCTTCGCCCTCACCACGGCGGTGGGGGGCAGCGGCATCCTGGCCATCTACCTCACCGGCCTGCTGCTCGGCAACCTCTCCCTGCGCAGCCGCAGCACCACCCTCTCCGTGCTGGACGGCCTGACCTGGCTCAGCCAGATCGGCATGTTCCTGGTGCTGGGGCTGCTCGCCTCTCCCCACAAGTTGCTGCCCATCGCCCTGCCGGCGCTGGCTCTGGCCATGTGGATGATCCTGTTTGCCCGTCCGGTGTCGGTCTGGATTGGACTGCTACCGTTCAAGAACTTCGCGCCGCGCGAGCGCTGGTTCATCTCCTGGGTGGGGCTGCGCGGCGCCGTGCCCATCATCCTGGCGGTCTTCCCCATGATGGCGGGGCTGCCCAATGCCCAGCTCTACTTCAATGTCGCCTTCTTCGTGGTGCTGGTTTCGCTCATCCTGCAGGGCAGCTCGCTGCCGCTGGCATCAAAGCTGGCGCGAGTGGAGGTGCCCGCACCGCCCTCTCCCATCAACCGCTCTGGGCTGGAAATCGATCTCGACAGCCAGTGGGAGACCTTCGTCTATCGCCTGAGCGCCGAGAAGTGGTGCATCGGCTCCCCCTTGCGAGAGCTGCGCATGCCCCAGGGCACCCGCATCTGCGCCCTGTTCCGCGGCCAGGAGCTGCTCCACCCCTCGGGCAGTACCTGCCTGCAATCCGATGACATCCTCTGCGTCATCGGCCACGAGCACGACCTGCCCGCCCTCGGTCAGCTCTTCAGCCAGGCGCCGGAGCAGGATCTGGGCCCGCGCTTCTTCGGTGACTTCCTGCTGGAGGCCAACGCCAGGCTGGTGGATCTCGCCCCGCTCTACGGGCTGGATGTGAGCGAGGTGGCGGATCAGAGCCTCGGCGATTTTATTGCCCACCAGTTGGGCGATAATCTGGTGGTCGGTGACCATGTCGCCTGGCAGGGACTGCTCTGGACGGTGGCGGAAATGGAAGAGGGTGAACCCCGCAAGATAGGGGTACGCTTCCTGGAAGAAGACCCCGTCTAGGCGCCGGCCATCGTAGCCCGCATTTGTGTGAGAAGGGAGTGAACCATGCCTTATCAAACCCTGTTGTCCGGTCTGTATCCTCCCTCGCCCAAGCTGGGCCTCATCGAGGGTTTCTTTGGCAAGGGCTGGAGCTGGGAAGCCCGTGCCCGCTACGCCCAGTGGCTGCCCCGCCACGGCTATGGCTTCTACCTCTACGCCCCCAAGGAAGACGGCTACCTGCGCAAGCACTGGGCCACCCCCTGGCCCGCCGACCAGCTTGAAGCCCTGTGCCAGCTCGCCCGCCAGTGCCGGGAGAACGGTCTGGCCTTCGGGGTGGGCCTGAGCCCCATGGGGGCCCATCACGACTATGCCCGCCAGCGACCCGCCCTGCTGGAGAAGGTGAGGCTCATCGAAGAGGTGCTCAAGCCCGATATCCTGGCGATCCTGTTTGACGACATGAAGGGGGACACCCCGGATCTCGCCCACTGGCAGCTCACCATCGCCCACGACATCGCGGCCCACACCGACGCAGGCCGCCTGCTGTTCTGCCCCAGCTACTACAGCACGGATCCGGTGCTGGAGAAGGTGTTCGGTGCCATGCCCCCCCACTATCTGCAGGATCTGGGTCAGGGGCTCGACAGGCGCATCGATGTCTTCTGGACCGGCCCCAAAGTCTGCTCCACCGAGTATCCGGCTGCCCACCTCAAACAGGCCGCCGACTGGCTCCATCGCAAGCCCTTCCTGTGGGACAACTATCCGGTCAATGACGGCAGCAAGGCGAGCAGCTTCCTGCACCTGCGCGCCTTCGAAAACCGTCCGGCAGAGCTGGCGGATCTCGTGAGCGGCCATGCGGTCAACCCCATGAAGCAGGCGGCCCTCTCGGCCCTGCCGCTCGCCACCCTGCCCATGAGCTACAAGCTCGGCAAGCAGTACGATCCTGACAAGGCGCTGCACGCCTCCCTCAACGCCACCTGCGGGCCGCAGATCTCCGCCATGATCCAGGCAGACCTGCCGCTCTTCCAGGATATCGGTCTGGCCCAGCTCACCCCCGAGCAGGTCATCCACCTCAAGAGCCGCTACCTGCCGTTCCAGGATCAGGCCTGCGTGAACGAGATCCTGCGCTGGCTGGCCGGAGAGTACGTGTTCGATCCGGACTGCCTGACCGACTGACCTCATGAGTCCATGAAAAGTGGGTTCATGAATAAACGGGCCCATGTAAAAGGCCACCTCCCGGGCAGGGAGGTGGCCTTTTTGCATCATCTCTCTTCAGGTGCCCCATGGCGTCACATAGGGCGGCAGATTGAGCGGGTGTTTAACCGAAGGCCAGCCAGACCCCGACAAACAGCATCAGAGAGCCCGCGATCCGGTTCATCAGAGTGACATTGCCGCTCTTGGCAAGGAAATGGCGCAAGGTGCGGCCACCGCTGGCATAGAGCATCAGGCAGGAGAACTCGATGACCAGGATGAGCGCGACCAGGGCCCCTATCTGGGGTGCCATCGGCTTGGCCGCATTGATGAAGGGGGGCAGCAGGGAGACCATGAAGGCCCACCCCTTGGGGTTGGCGATGGCGGTCACGAAACCCTGCACGGCCAGTCCCATGGGGCTGGTCTGCTGACCCGCCGAGAGATCCGCCGGGATGGCCATCTTGCCCTTGGCCTGCCACATCTGGATGCCAAGCCAGACCAGGTAGGCGCCACCTACATATTTGAATGCAGAGAACAGGGCCGGGTAGTTGAGCATGACTGCCGCCACCCCGACCACCGACAGCACGGAGACCAGGCCGACGCCGACAAGCTCCCCCCACATCATGTGCAGGGTACGGCGCACCCCCAGACTCATGCCCAGGGTCATCGCCAGGGTCATGCACATACCGGGGGTTACTGAGACAAAAAAGAACGTGGGAATAAAGAGCGCCAAGATGGCGGGATCAATCCAGTCGGACACACTACACCTCCAGGGTAACAAGCAGACGATCTTGCCTATCACACTCTTTTAACACAAGAAAAACCTTTTCATTCAGCAAGAATTCAGCATTAAAAACCCTGTGACAAGGATTGTCGCGCCTGTGTAAGATGCCGCCTCACTCCTCTTTCGGGTTAGGATCTTTCATGTCATTGAATAATCTGTCCATTCGTCTTCAAGTGCTTATCCCTCTCCTGCTCGCCAGCCTGTTGATGCTGCTGATGGCCGTGATCAGCAAACAGGAAATCGACGGTGCCATTCAGGACATGAATGAAACCACCGCCAGCGTCACCCGCCACAAGGACGACATTGCGGCCCTGATCCACGCCACCTACCGGCTGCGCACCAACGCCATCTACGGCCTCTACGATGAGGCCCTCTTCGCCCAGTTGCCGGCCCAGCTCTCCGCCGCCGAACAGGAGATTGGCGCCATCCTGACCAGACTGGTTGTCACCGGTGCCGAGCAGGACAACCGTCAGGTCGCGGCCGCCCTGCAGGCCTACCTCGGCCATACCCGCAGCAGCATGCTGCCCCTGCTGACCGCCAAGTACCAAGGCAGTGGCGATCCCGCCGCCTATGAGCAGGCCCGCCTGCACTTTCGCGATCTGGGGGAGGCGCTCATCAAGCAGATCGATGCCATGTCCGTCCACATCAATCAGCTGACCCAGACTGAGATTGCCGAGGAGCAGGCCCACTACCGCGCGACCCTGCTGCGCACCCTGCTGCTGATGGGGGGCACCCTGATCGCGGCCCTGCTGGGTGGCTGGTGGATCTCCGGGCGCATCGTGCAGCCCATCGGCCAGTTGCAGGAGGTGATGCACGCCGTCGCCCTCGGCCGCTTCAACGTGCGTGCCAATGCCGAAGGCAACAACGAGCTGGGCCAGCTCGCCAGGGATATCAACCGGACCCTGAGCCAGCTTGCCAACACCATCCAGACCCTGACCGGCATCAGCGGCAATGTGGCCTCCGCCGCCACCGAGCTTGCCGCTGTGATGACCCAGGCAGAGGTCAACGCCCAGCAGCAGCGTGGTGAGACCGAACAGGTGGCCTCCGCCGTCACCGAGCTGGCCAGCACCGCCGACAACGTCAACCACAACGCCGCCCTGGCCGACGAGCTGGCCCGGGATGCCAACAGTCGGGTCGAGCAGGGGCTGGCCCTGTTTGCCGAAAGCATCGAGGCCAACGGCCGCATGGCGGGCAGTCTGGAGAACGCCGCGACTGTGGTGGCCAGGCTCAAGTCCCAGTCCGAGCAGATCGGCAAGGTGATCGAAGTCATTCAGAGCATTTCGGAGCAGACCAACCTGCTGGCCCTCAACGCCGCCATCGAGGCGGCCCGCGCCGGTGAAAGCGGCCGCGGCTTTGCGGTGGTGGCCGACGAAGTGCGCCTGCTGGCCGCCCGAACCCAGGACTCCACCAAGGAGATCCAGGCCATCATCGAACAGTTGCAGAGCCAGTCCCTCTCCGCCAACAGCGGCGTGCAGCAGACCCTGGAGATCCTCGGCCACAACCAGCAGCTCTCCGCCGAGGTACAGGCATTGCTGGGGGGCATCACGGACGCGGTCAACCAGATCAACGGTGCCAACGCCCAGGTGGCGACCGCGGCAGAACAACAATCCTGCGTCACCGCCGACATCAGCCGCAACCTCACCAACATCCACGAGATCGTGAACCAGAACGCTGCCGGCATCAGCCAGAGTGCCGCCGCCAGTCACGAACTGTCACAGCTCGCCGAGCAGCAGCGCAGGCAGCTCGCCCAGTTCCAGCTCTGATCCCGAGAGGGTCTCTTCGATACCGCGGGGCCCGGCGCAGGCCCCGCACTTGCCCCTCCCCCTTCACGCCTCCTGTTTAAAACGGGTTTTTGCCATCAAGGTGTCATTGGGGGCTGGGCTGCATTCGCAAATGTGGGTATGGTAGAGGCACGTCACTCCCCCTCATCGAGAGATCATCATGAGCCTGAAGTTCAAGAAACCCGCTTTTATCATGCTCGGCCTCATCGCCCTGCTCTCCGCACTCTGGCTCGATTTCTATCTGCCGGAGCACACCATCGCCACCATCACCGGGGTAGAGGTGAAGCGCACCGACAAGGATGGCCCCATCAGCCAGAAGAACCCGGCTGACGGCCCCACCACCGACGTCTATTACATCTACACCGAGCGCCCCGGCGAGAAGATCCGGGTGTTTCGCAATGAAGACACCGAATGGGGCTGGCCCTTCTACTTCAAGTTCAACGCCGCCGACGTCCAGGCCAAGGCCAAGTCCATGGAGTTCGAAAAACGCCTGGCCATCATCACCTCCTACGGCTGGCGCGTGAACATGTTCTCCATGTTCCCCAACGTCACCAAGATCGCGAGCACCGAGCCCGATGCCTCCACCTGGAGCTTCTTCCGCTGGTTCTGGTTCGGTGTCTGGGCCCTGGTGATGGGCAAGGCGGCCATCGCCACCTGGCGCTACTTCGATCGCCTCGAGGACGAGATATGAGCGAGCCGAGCAAGACCCGCACCAGCTTCTATCGCCGGCTCTACGTGGCTCACCTCATCAGTCAGGGCACGGACACCGTGCCCGCCATCATGGAGGCGACCGGCATGCCGCGCCGCACCGCCCAGGACACCCTCAGCGCCCTGGCGGAGCTCGATATCCAGTGCGCCTTCGAGCAGACCGAGGGGGCTCGCCATCTGCAGGGGCACTACCGCATCAGCGACTGGGGGCCCATCAATCCGGCCTGGATTGCCGCGCAGCTTCCCGTCATCAGGCAGACCCTGGGGTATCCCTGACACCCCGGACCCGGGTCTGCTCCCATAGAGAAGAGGCCAGCCTTGCGGCTGGCCTCTTTCTTGTCTGGCCTGATATCCCGTTGCCCTCCCCCGGACTCACTCCCCTTCGCCGAAAGACTCTTCCGGCAGCGGCTCCGCCGACTCACCCCGGGTGCAGTCGATGATGGAGCGCTTGGGATTGTTGGGGTCGCGCAGCAGCAGAGGGGCCATCCCCTCGTCATGCAGCTGCTCGTCGGCAAATTCGCTGCCATAGGCGTTGTGGGTCAGCCTGCGGGCATTGGCGATGGGGGTATCCACGAAGAGGGCATGTACCTCGAAGGTGGAGGCCGGCACCAGGAAACCGACGATGGGCAGGCCGTGCAACTCCTGATGGACCTTGTACCAGGCAAAGCCCTCGCTCACCTTGTCAGGGGTATACATGGCGAGCTGCGGATTGGCCGGGCGCCCGGTCTCGATGTCGAGATGAAGGGTGTCCAGCTCGCAGGTCGCCAGCCCCTGCCACATCTTCTCGAACGGGGTCGCGCAACCCGTCAGTTGCATGCATGTCAGCAGCGCCAACGTCCCTTTCCACATTCCCAACCCCTTATCCGATGTCCAGGATGTCAACCAAATGAGCGCAGTCGCTGCACCAGCAACTCGATGAAACCGACTCTGTCGAGCCCCAGCAGCACCAGGGCATTGGCCGGTTTGCCGGTCAGGTCGTAGCGATCCACCACCGTCATGCCCAGGGTATGGGTTCCGCCGGTTTCGATATCGACCCGGCACTCCACCCCGTGAAACAGGGAGGGCGCCAGCAGCCAGGCGATGGTACAGGGGTCATGGAGCGGCGCGCCAGCAAATCCCCACTTGGGATCCCGATGATAGATCATGAAAAAGTCGAGCAGCTGTGCCACGCACTGCGCCACCGGGTTGGGAATGGCGCGTACCCGCTCGATATCCTCGTCCATCACCTGGGCCTCGTGGGTCACGTCCAGCCCGCACATGGTGATGGGCAGCCCCGACTTGAAGACCATATCGGCCGCTTCGGGATCCACATAAATATTGAATTCCGCCGCGGGGGTCCAGTTGCCCGCACCGGCGGCGCCCCCCATCAGCACAATGCGGGCGATCTTCTGCTTGAGCTCGGGGTGGGCCGCCAGCAAGAGGGCAATGTTGGTGAGCGGCCCGGTCGGCACCAGGGTGACCGGCTCCGGGCTCTCGCGCAGACATCTTGCCATCAGTTCAAGGGCGCTCATCGCCCGGGGAGCAAAGGCGGGCTCCGGCAGTTCTGGGCCGTCCAGCCCCGATTCGCCATGGACGTTGTCGGCGATGATGAGCTCACGGGCCAGAGGCTTGGCAGCCCCCGCCGCCACCGGGATGTCGTCGCGGCCGAGCAGGGTCAGGATGCGCAGGGCGTTGTTGAGGGTCTTGTCCGGGGTCTGGTTGCCCGCGCTGGTGGTGACCGCCAGCACCTTCAGCTCGGGGCTCGCCAGCGCCAGAATGAGGGCGATGGCATCATCGTGGCCGGGATCGCAATCGAGAATAACGGGCAACGCCATGGACAGACTCCTTACAACATGACAGGGAGCCATACCTTAGCAAGAGATGGCCAGATGAACTCAGGAGGGAGTCACAAAACGCCTCAACCAACGAGATCAAGTACTTGGCGACAGGCCTTGGGAGCGGACACCCAGATTCGCCGCGCCGCCATCGTTCGGGTATGATCCCTCCCCCTTCATCGTCCGGTTGCCCCATGTCCGCTATCATCGACACCTTTGTTGCCCCGCCCTGCGCCGCCACCATCGAGATCCTGTTTGAGGATGCGCATCTGCTGCTCATCAACAAGCCGAGCGGCCTGCTGAGCCTCTCGGGCAAGAACCCGCAGAACCTCGATTCGGTCCATTACCGGCTGGTACAGGATTACCCCGGCTGTACCCTGGTGCACCGCCTCGACTTTGGCACCTCGGGCGTCATGGTAGTGGCCAGAAACAAGAGCATCAACGCCCTGCTCTGCCACCAGTTCAGCCAGCGCACCGTGAGCAAGGCTTACGAGGCACTGCTCTGCGGCCATCTGGCGGCGGATGAGGGCGTCATCGACGCATCCATCGCCAAGGATCCGGCGCTGTTCCCGCTGATGAGCATCTGCGCCGCCAGCGGCAAACCCGCCCGCTCACGCTATCGGGTAATGGAGCGGCTCACCCTGGAGGGGGCAGGCCAGCCGGTGCCATTGACCCGGGTCAGGCTGGTACCGGAAACCGGGCGCACCCACCAGCTGCGCATCCACAGCCAGTGGCTGGGCCATCCCATCCTGGGATGCGATCTCTATGGCGGCCTGCTCCCGCCCGGCTGCGAACGGGCCCCCAGACTGATGCTGCACGCCAGTGAACTCGGTTTTGTGCACCCGGTGAGCGGCGAAGCGGTACAGATCCGCTGTGAAGCGCCCTTTGCGCAGGCACTGGCGGCCATGACGGGGCAACAGGGGTAACGAAGGAAGAAGGGGGAAAGCAGGGCCAGGAAGGCAAAAGAGGCAAACGGCGGATAAAGATAGGGGCCGCGCTTTCGCAACGGCCCCCACCCCCCACTCGGTACTCTTTGTTACAAAGAGGGCTATCAGATCAGCTTGCGGGCGGCGCCCAGCACGATCTTGATGGCATCAGATTCGGTTTTCGCCATGGTTTCGGCGTTCGGGATTTCCTGCTGCGTACGGTTCACGATGATACCGGCCACCATGCCCGCACGCAGGCCCTGGCTGGTACACATGGTCAGCAGGGTTGCGGACTCCATCTCGTAGTTCAGCACGCCCATGGCTTGCCACTCTTTCATGGAACCCTGGAAACGTTGTACCACGCGGCCGGATACGGTGTCGTAACGCTCCTGACCCGGGTAGAAGGTGTCAGAAGAAGCAGTGACGCCCACATGCAGCTTGGAGCCCAGCTCCTTGGCGGTGTTCACCAGGGCGGTGGTGCAGTCAAAGTCGGCCACTGCCGGGAACTCCATCGGCGCGAAGTGCAGGCTGGCACCGTCGAGGCGCACGGAGCCGGTGGTGACGATCACGTCGCCCACGTTCAGGTGCGGCTGGATGGCGCCGGTGGTGCCGATGCGCAGGAAGGTACGGATACCCAGCTGGGCCAGCTCTTCCACCGCGATGGAGGTGGACGGGCCACCGATACCGGTGGAGCAGATGATAACGGCCTTGCCGTCCATCTCGCCGCGCCAGGTGGTGAATTCACGATGGCTGGCCAGGTGCACCGGGTTGTCCAACAGCTCTGCGATGCGCTTCACGCGCTCGGGGTCACCGGGGACGATCGCCAGGGTGGCGCCTTGCAGATCCGCTTTTTTCAAACCCAAGTGAAATACATCAGACATAGTGGACTCCTGGTTGCGCCCCGCCGCATGGCAGCTGAGTGCAGTTAAGGTGATTCTTTACGGTACTTTCAAGCCGGTGTCCCCTCATCCGGGGAGGCGCCAACTATGGTCGAAAGCGCTTTCCAATTCCTTGATGCGCCTCACACTTCTGCGCTTCAAAGCTGACAAAAATGGCGCGAAACGTTTGCTAAGATGATGAATTTCTTGAAAAACGTTTTTACGTTCCTTTTGCTCTCCCATCCCTTGTCAAGCCTTGATCAACCGTCCATTTAAAGAGCGCGATCGAGTCCACAAAGTTGCAAACGAGATACCATTGACCCCTTCTCATCCCCTCCGACGCTGTTATGTTGGCGCCCGCATACCACTTAATGGCTAATCATACGGAGTCCATCATGGCGACATTCAAGTTCTACATTCCCGCAATCAACCTGATGGGGGCGGGCTGCCTGCAGGAGGCGGCAGCGGATATCCAGGGACATGGCTATCGCAAGGCGCTCATCGTCACCGACAAGATCCTGGGCCAGATTGGTGTGGTGGGCCGGCTCGCCGCCCTCCTGGCCGAGCACGGCATCGGTGCCGTGGTGTTCGACGAGACCAGACCCAATCCCACCGTGGCCAACGTCGAGGCGGGTCTTGCGATGATCCGGGCCCACGGCTGTGACTGCGTCATTTCGCTCGGCGGCGGCTCACCCCACGACTGCGCCAAGGGCATCGCCCTGGTGGCCGCCAATGGGGGCAGCATCAAGGATTACGAGGGGGTGGATCGCTCCGCCAAGCCGCAGTTGCCGCTCATCGCCATCAATACCACGGCCGGTACCGCCTCCGAGATGACCCGTTTTTGCATCATTACCGACGAATCCCGTCAGGTGAAAATGGCCATTATCGACAAGCACGTCACGCCGCTGATGTCGGTCAACGACCCGGAACTGATGCTGGCCAAGCCCGCCGGCCTCACCGCCGCCACCGGCATGGATGCCCTGACCCACGCCATCGAGGCCTATGTCTCCACCGCCGCTACCCCGGTCACCGATGCCAGCGCCGTGATGGCCATCGCACTGATTGCCGAACACCTTCGCACCGCCGTGCATCAGGGGGAGGATCTCCATGCCCGTGAGCAGATGGCCTATGCCCAGTTCCTGGCCGGCATGGCCTTCAACAACGCAAGCCTGGGCTATGTGCACGCCATGGCTCACCAGCTCGGGGGCTTCTACGACCTGCCCCACGGAGTGTGCAATGCGGTGCTGCTGCCCCATGTCCAGGCCTACAACGCCCGGGTGTGCGCCGGCCGGCTCAAGGATGTGGCCCGTCATATGGGGGTGGATGTGAGCGCCATGAGCGATGAGCAGGGTGCGGCGGCAGCCATTGACGCCATCCGGCAACTGGCTCGCGACGTCAAGATCCCCGCCGGTCTGGAGCAGCTCGGGGTCAGGGCCGACGACCTCGACGTGCTGGCCAACAATGCGCTCAAGGATGCCTGCGGTCTCACCAACCCCAGGCAGGCGACTCACGCGGAGATCGTCGCCATCTTCCGCGCCGCCATGTAAGGGGCAAGATCTGCCAGGGCCGCCACGCGGCCCTTTTTATTGGCTGATGGATCAATGGCTTTTTACTTCCGCACGGGGAGTGGGTATGATTTGCCGAGCTAAAAAGACTGTATGGATGATCTGAACCCGATATGCGGATGAAACACCTGATTGCCGCGGCCCTGACCGCCCTCACCCTGTCCGGTTGCAGCCTGGTCTATCGCATCGATATTCCCCAGGGCAACTATGTGGAACAAAAGCAGGTCGACAAGCTGCGCCAGGGCATGACCCGCGAACAGGTCGAGTTCGTGCTGGGTTCTCCCATGTTGCGCGACAGCTTTGACCCCAACACCTGGTACTACCTCTATGAGTTCCAGCCCGGTCGGGGCGACAAGGAGCGCAAGGAGCTGACCCTCAACTTCGTGGGTGACAGACTGGCCACCGTGACCGGTGATTTCCCTCTCCCTGCCGCCTTCACCACACCGCTCTAGATGACATCACAAAACCGGCTTCTGCCGGTTTTGTTCTCTCTGGCCCCGGTGATGTCGCCGGGCCACACTCTGGATGCCTCATTGCCCCGAGGAGATCATCATGAGTCGATTCCTGATTGCCGGCGCCACCGGTCTGATTGGCAAAGCCTTGCTGCGCGAGCTGGGGACGGAGCACGACCTCCTCCTGCTCTGCCGCAAATCGGGAGACCCCGCTCCGGGACGCACCTGGCTGCCCACCTCGTTCGACGCGCTGGACAGATTGACGCTGCCCTCCCCTGTGGACATTGCCTTCTGCTGCCTTGGCACCACCCGCAAGGATGCCGGCTCGGCCGAGGCATTTCGCCGGGTCGATCTCGACTATGTGCTGGCCTTTGCCGCGCTCGCCCGTCGCCACGGCTGCCGCCGCCTGCTGGTGGTCTCCAGTCTGGGCGCCAACCCGGGTTCCCCTGCTCTCTATCCCCGCACCAAGGGCGAGATGGAGCAGGCCCTGCTGGCCCAGGAGTGGCAGCGGCTCGTCATCCTGCGCCCGGCCATGCTGCTCGGCCATCGAGAACCTGCGCGCCGTTCGGAGCAGATCATCCAGGCCATCTATCCGCTGGTCAAGCCCCTGCTGCGCGGGTCGCTGCGCCGCTGGCGTGCCATCGAGGCCAGTCAGGTGGCGCACGCCATGGCGCGCCTTGCCATCCAGGAGAGCGGAATAGAGACGGTGGAAAACGAGCGCCTGCTCACCCTGTGATGCCCCGTGTCGGGCGAGACGATCACAAAGGGGCGCCACGGCGCCCCTTGTCACAACCCATCACCCGTCAGGTGCCGGCATCGTCTCGCTTGCGGTGCACATCGGGCCGCCCGCCGGTGACCACATCGGCGCGCCCCTCTTCCTTGGCTTTTTCCGCACGCTTCTTGCGCATCTCCTTGGGGTCGGCGATGAGAGGGCGGTAGATCTCGATGCGATCCCCCTCCTGCACCGACTCTGCGCCCTTCACCGGACGGCTGTAGATACCGAACTTGTTGACCGACAGGTCGATCTCCGGGTGCTTTTGCAGGATGCCGGACTGTTCGATGGCCGCCAGCACGCTGGTCTCGGGCGCGACCCGGATGCACAGCACCGTCTGCCGCTCGGGCAGGGCATAGGCCACTTCGATATTGAGGAGCTCAGACACCGTAAACCACCTTGGCACGATTGGAGAAGGCGAGCACCATGGAGCTCACCAGCTCGCGGAAGATCTGGCCAAAGGCCAGCTCAATGAGCTTGGAGGTGAACTCGAAGTCGAGATCGAACTCCACCTTGCAGGCATCCACGTCCAGGGGTGTGAAGGTCCACCAACCCGCCAGCTTGCTGAAAGGCCCCTCCACCAGCTCCATCTTGATGGTGCGATTGGCATCAAGCTGGTTGCGCGTGGTAAAGGTCTTGGCGATACCTGCCTTGGCCACATCGACCGAGGCCATCATGTAGTCTTCACCCGACTCGTGAACACGGCTGCCGACACAGCCGGGCAGGAACTCAGGATAGGCATCAACATCATTGACCAGCCGGAACATCTGTTCCGCGCTGAACATCACCAGGGCACTGCGAGTAATACGGGGCATGGGTTTTCCTCATCCAATCGGCCCGATTTTATCACCTTGTCAGCCAAAATCACCGCCGAAACTGTTCGCGGGTCACCAAGCAGGGCAATCGCACACTTTCCGGCCAGTGTGGTCCGCTCTCGCCCCGCCCTTCCCTCAAAATCGTCATCGAACTGCTCACAAAGCCGCCACTCGGAGCGCTGTGCGTTTTACAGCCGCCGCCACCCACGTATAATGCGCCTTCCTAAACATTGCCTAAGGCCCCCGTCATGAGCAAAAAGAACAGTAAAAACAAAGCCGGGTCCAGCACCATTGCACTCAACAGAACCGCCCGTCACGAGTACTTCATCGAAGAGCGCGTGGAAGCCGGCCTGTCCCTGCAAGGGTGGGAAGTGAAGTCCCTGCGGGCGGGCAAGGCCAACATCAGCGAAGCCTATGTCATCTTCATGCAGGGGGAAGCCTTCCTGTTCGGCTCCAGCTTCCTGCCGCTGAACGCCGCCTCCAGCCACGTGGTATGCGATCCGACCCGCACCCGCAAATTGCTGCTCAGTCGCCGTGAACTCGACAAGCTCGAGAGCCTGACCGCTCGTCAGGGCTACACCATAGTGCCGCTGGCCCTCTACTGGAAAGCGTGCTGGGTCAAGGTCGAGATCGGCCTGGTGAAGGGCAAGAAAGAACACGACAAGCGGGAAGACACCAAGGCCCGTGAATGGGATCGGGAAAAAGCCCGCATCATGAAAAACAAACACCGCGGTTGATTGTGCGCCACCCGCCATGGCAAGGCGTCCAATAAACCAGCAATCGACCGGCCAAGGCCGGTCGATTGCCATCAACGCCTTGCCATGACAGGATTTTTGCGTACAATCCCTTTTGACAACTTGGGGCTGATTCTGGATTCGACAAGATTCACGAAACCCAAGGTGCATGCCGAGGTGCGGTAGGCCTCGTTAATAAACCGCAAAAAAATAGTCGCAAACGACGAAAACTACGCACTCGCAGCTTAATAACCTGCGCTGAGCCCTTCTCCCCTAGCTTGCCTGTGTCCTAGGGAAATGGAAGGTCATCCTTCACAGGATCGTGTGGAAGTCCTGCTCGGGGCGGAAGCATTAAAACCAATCGAGCTAGTCAATGCGTGGCGTGTCTCTCCGCAGCGTGTTGGCGAATGTAAAGAGTGACTAAGCATGTAGTACCGAGGATGTAGTAATTTTGGACGGGGGTTCAAATCCCCCCAGCTCCACCAAACGTTTGGAAAGGGCCACTTCGCAAGAAGTGGCCCTTTTTGTATCCTTTTTCTCGCCTTCAGAGGTTGTATCCGCCCCGCGAGTGCTGTGCATCTCCAGACCAAGGGCCAAAGGCTCTGCGGGTCGTTACTGCATTTGACATGGGCCAGCATCCAGGTGATGCGGCCAGCAAAAACCGGCGAGTGGAACGGCAATTTGCCCGGGAGCTCTGGGCCACGCCATCAGCCCAGCGCCTCCATGGGGTTGAAACAGCCTCGAGGATTCGCCCCCGAGAACCTTCCACTAGCCGTTGGCAGTGGAATGCTGGGTCAGATGAACGACGGGATTTTCGGAGAAGAGGTAGCGGTCATCCTCCATTTCGTCATCGAAGATGGTGGCCTGGAAGAGCATCTGCTTGGTGTTCTCCAGGTGCTGCCACATGGCCAGCTTGGCCGCCTGCGGATCCTTGCGCATCAGGGCCTTGAGGATCTGGTCGTGATCGTCGCACCAGCTGGAGATAGCCTTGTCGTCGATATGCTCGTGGAGCTTGCGCCAGTAGGGGTTGCGCTCGCGATGCAGCCAGAGCTGCTCGGTCAGGATCACCAGCACGGAGTTCTGGGTCGCCTTGGCCACCTGGATATGGAACTGCTTGTCCCACTCCGAATCGCGGGCACGATCCTCCTTGCGGGCCAGGGCCTGGATCTTCAGCAGCTCCATGATGTCCTGCTTGGTCACCTGGGTCGCGGCAAACTCGGCGATGTTGCTCTCCAGCAGTTGCCTGGCTTGCAGCAGCTCGAAGGGGCCCGCCGTCAACAGGGCGTCATCCAGGGTGGGAGTCGCTTCGGCATACTGGCTCTCCCGGGCGATCACGTGGATCCCGGACCCTTTCTGCACCGCCACCAGCCCTTCCACTTCCAGCATGATGATGGCTTCGCGCACCACGGTGCGACTCACGTCCATCTCCTCGGCAATCAGCCGCTCGGCCGGCAGACGCTCGCCAACTTGATAACGCTGGCTGGCAATGCGTTGTTTCAGCTCGGCGGCGACTTTCTGATAGAGACGCTTTGATTCAACCAAGTCCATATTCATCTCACTCACACCCCAGCCTCATACTATTCAAGTGCCGGGACTGTCACCCGGATACGGTAACTTGTTATACCAATTTACATGAAAATGAACAAGTGAGCCCTGGGCTCACTTGTTCTCTCATGACTCAGTGCATGCCAAACAGTCCCGGCAGGAAGAGACTGAGTGACGGTATGTAGGTCACCGCCATCAGGCTCAGCAGCAAGACGAAGAAGAAGGGCAGCATGGGCCGGATCAGGGCCTGCAGCTTGACCCCCGAGACCGAACACCCCACAAACAACGCACTGCCCACCGGCGGTGTACAGAGCCCGATGCAGAGGTTGAAGATCATCATGATGCCGAAGTGGACCGGATCCATGCCGAGCTCGGTGACGATGGGCAGGAAGATCGGGGTGAAGATCAGCACCGCCGGAGTCATGTCCATGAAGACGCCCACGATGAGCAGGATCACGTTGATGATGAGCAGGATGACCAGAGGGTTATCGGAGACATTCATCAAGGCGTCACTGATGGTGTAGGGGATGTCCGCATTGGTCATGGCCCAGGACATGCCCACCGAGATGCCGATCAGCAGCAGCACGATGGCGGTGGTGATGACCGAGTCCAGCATGATGGCCGGCAGATCCTTGAACTTCACTTCGCGGTAGATGAGCACCGAGAGCACGAAGGTGTAGACCACGGCGATGGCGGAGGCTTCGGTGGCGGTGAAGATGCCCCCCAGGATCCCGCCCATGACCACCACCACCAGCAGCAGGCTGGGGATGGCATCCCAGAAGGCGCGCATCACCATGGCAAAGGAGGGTCGCTCCGCAACCGGGTAGCCACGGCGCTTGGCGATGATGGCTCCCACGGCCATGATGCTGAGCCCCATCAGGATGCCGGGGACGTAACCGGCCATGAACAGGGTGGCCACCGAGATGCCGCCGGCGGTCAGGGCATAGATGATGAGCACGTTGGAGGGCGGGATCAGCAGACCCGTGATGCAGGAGGTCACGTTGATGGCCGCCGAATAGGCCGGATCATAGCCGGACTTCTTCTGCATGGGGGCCATGGTGCCACCCACCGCGGCCGCGGCTGCCACCGCCGACCCCGAGATGGAGCCGAACAGCATGTTGGCCATGACATTCACGTGGCCGAGCGAGCCCGGCATGCGGCCCACCAGCACCTGGGAGAAGTTGATGAGCCGCTGGGCGATACCGCCGCAGTTCATCAGGGTCCCCGCCAGGATGAAGAAGGGGATCGCCAGCAGGGAGAAGCTGTCGAGGCCGGTGGCCATCTTCTGGCCGACCACCGCAAGGATGGTTTCCATCGGCAGCATCATCATGCCGGAGGCCAGGGTCGCCAGGCCGATGGAGAAAGAGATGGGCACGCCCGCGAACACCAACACGAAGAAGGAGCCGAACATGACCAGGGCTATGGTCCAATCCATCAGATGTTCTCCTCTGAGGGGGCAAGATCGGGGGTGGGCGCCAGACTGTCGAGCAGGGTCTCCAGCATGAAGAGCACACAGTAATAACTGATGATGAGGCCGCTCAGGGGCAGCACGGCGTAGACATAGGCCATCGGCAGTTGCATGGCCGGGGAGACCTGGCCGGTGCTGTAGACCTTGGTCACCAGAGTCAGGCCGCCCCACACCATGGCGCCGCTGGAAAACAGCAGCACGCAGAGATCCACGAACAGCTGGTTGGCGAGCTTGCGCCCTCCCTTGAGGTCGGAAACGAACAGGTCGATGCTGAGGTGGCGACGCTTGCCGGTGGCGTAGGCCGCTCCCAGCAATCCCACCCAGATCATGCTGAAGCGGGCTATCTCGTCGGTCATGGTGCTCGGCTGTGCCAGCACGTAGCGACTGAACACCTGCCAGACCACGCAGACTACCAGCATGGCCATCACGGCGACGGTAAACCCGGCGAGCAACCTGTCGATGGGTTGCTTGAACTTTTCAAGACGCATTGCGGTTCTCCCGGGAGGGCGATCTCGTCGCCCTCCCCTCATGATTACTGACCGGCTTCATTCTCGATCTTGGTGAGCCACTCACCGCGTACCGGATCCTTGCGGAAATCGTCATACAGGGGGGCCAGCGCAGTGCGGAAAGCCTCCTTGTCGACCTGGATGAAGGTGGCCCCCGCGTCGGTCGCCTGCTTGCGAGATGCCGCGACCTCCTTGTCCCACAGCTCCTGTTCGTAGGTTTCCGAGTGCTTGGCGGCAGTGGTGAGGATGGCCTTCTGTTCGTCGGAAAGCTTGTCCAGCACCTTGCTCGAGATCACCAGGAAATCGGGCACAGAAGTGTGCTGATCTTCGGCGTAGAACTTGGCCACCTCGACATGACGAGTCTGCACGTAGGAGGGCTCGTTGTTCTCGGCGCCGTCGATGACCCCTTGCTGCAGTGCGGTGTAGACCTCACCGAAGGGGATCGGGGCCGGGGCCGCACCCAGCAGTTCGATCAGCTTGATGGTGGTGGGGGTCGCGACCACCCGGATCTTCATCCCCTTCATGTCGGCCGGGGTGTGAATAGGCTTGTTGGCGTAGAAGCTGCGGGTCCCCGCCACGTAGGCGGCGATGGAAACGAAGCCCTTGTCACGGGTCTGGGCCATCATGGATTCGCCCACGGGGCCGTAAATAACCTTGTTGAAGTGGGCCTGATCCTTGAACAGGTAAGGCAGGCTGAAGATGGAGAAGGCGGGCGAGAAGGGTTCCATCTCGCTGGCACTGGCCTTGGTCATGTCCAGGGCGCCGTTTTGCAGCAACTCCAGGGTCTCACGGGGACCGCCCATCTGGCCACCCGGGTAGATGCGCAGCTTCATCTTGCCGTCGGAGGCGGTGCTGATCTCCTTGGCCATCTGGGCCAGCGCCTGGTGTACCACATGGTTGGTGTCCAGATTATGGGCCAGCTTCAGCGTCACTCTCTCCATGGCATGGGAAGAGAAGGCTGTCAGGGCCAGGGGGGCGGCCATCAGGATGGCGGCGGCGATGGTTTTCATTTTCATTGGAGCGGGACCTCAAGTGTGTGCGTTTATCTGCTAGACCTCTTCCCTGAGGAGTCAGTCTTAATGTCCTACATCTTTGTGATGCACACTGTAATTGGTAGAACATCTATGAATATTGAGAACCATCACAAAAACGGCATACCCCCACAAATGGGCTGTGATAAACCCAACGCAGGTCACATTTTCCCCATCCACAAGAGTAAAAAGGTGTCATACAAACCTCTCATCCAGCCTCTTCATCCTCTTTCCCGCTCTTTCTCACCCTGTTAGGCACCATTGAAGGCCCTCTTTGAGACTCAAAATGGTTTAATTCGACGATTTTGTGAGCCGACCGGTGTTTTTTCAATATGGTGACTGGACGAGATGTCTGGCAATGAGAATAATTGGTCCAACAACTATCTCCACTTCACCGAGCACTCTCGTAGGGAGCAAGCGAATGACCGCCTTCATGACCGATGACTTTCTGCTGGATACCGAATTCTCGCGCCAGCTTTATCACGGCTTCGCCGCCGGACAGCCCATCTTCGACTATCACTGCCACCTGCCGCCCCAGCTGATTGCCGAGGATCACCGCTTCGCCAACCTGTATGAGATCTGGCTCAAGGGGGATCACTACAAGTGGCGCGCCATGCGCTCAAACGGAGTGGATGAACGCTTCTGCACCGGGGATGCCGACGACTACGCCAAGTTCGAGGCCTGGGCCCGCACCGTGCCCCACACCATCGGCAACCCCCTCTATCACTGGACCCATCTAGAGCTCAAGCGGCCCTTTGGCATCACGGGCCAGCTGCTGGGGCCGCAGACCGCACAGGCCATCTGGCACCAGTGCAACGACAAGCTGGCCCAGCCCGACTTCTCGGCCCGCGGCATCATGAAACAGATGAACGTCAAGATGGTGGGCACCACGGACGATCCCGTCGACGATCTGCGCCACCACGCCGCCATCGCGGCCGACGGCGGCTTCGACATCAAGGTGCTGCCGAGCTGGCGTCCGGACAAGGCGTTCAACATCGACGCCCATGGCTTTGCGGACTATCTGGCCGAACTCGGCCGGGTCAGCGACATCCAGATCCGCACCTTTGCCGATCTGACCCGGGCCCTCGGCGTGCGGCTGGATCACTTCGCCGCACACGGCTGCAAGATTGCCGACCATGCCCTGGACGAAGTGCCCTTCGGCCAGGCCGGCGAACAGGCGCTCGACGCCATGCTGACTCGACGTCTGGGGGGCGCCGTACTGGAGAGCGCCGATGTGGCCGCCTTCAAGACCGCCGTGCTGCTCTATCTGGCGGGCGAATACCACCGGCGCGGCTGGGTGCAGCAGTACCACATCGGGGCGCTGCGCAACAACAACAGCCGCCGCCTGCTGACCCTGGGGCCGGACACCGGCTTTGACTCCATCCACGACGCTCCCGTGGCCAAGGCGCTCTCCCGCCTGCTCGACGCCCAGGACGCGCAAGGGACGCTGCCCAAGACCATCCTCTACTGCCTGAACCCGAGGGACAACGAGGTGCTCGGCACCATGATCGGCAACTTCCAGGGGGACAACCTTCCCGGCAAGATGCAGTTCGGCTCGGGCTGGTGGTTCAACGATCAGAAGGATGGCATGGAGCGCCAGATGACCCAGCTCGCCCAGCTCGGCCTGCTCAGTCGCTTCGTCGGCATGCTGACCGACAGCCGCAGCTTCCTCTCCTACACCCGTCACGAATACTTCCGCCGCATCCTGTGCCGCATGATCGGGCACTGGGTCGCGGACGGTGAGGCCCCGGCCGATCTCGCGCTGCTGGGCCAGATGGTGGAGAACATCAGCTTCCACAACGCCCGCGACTACTTCGCCATCGAGCTGAACTGACCAGAAATAAAAAATGAGGCGGCGGGCATGTCCCGCCGCCGGAGCGGACCATTCCATGGGTCAAACCGCGCCCATCATCCATATCCGCCACAGGGGCACAGCCCCATGAGGACCACAACAAGATGCAACGCCTGAATCGTGATGCCTTCCCGGGGGCCCAATATCCGGACCGCGTGATCCAGTTTGGCGAGGGGAATTTCCTGCGCGCCTTCATCGACTGGCAGCTGGACCTGCTCAACGAGCACACCCGCCTCGACGCCGGCGTGGTCATAGTGCGCCCCATCGACAGCGACGTTCCCCCCAGCCTGAGCACTCAGGACGGCCTCTACACCACCGTCATCCGCGGGCTGGACGAGTCCGGCAAGGCCATCAGCACCCAGCGCCTGATCCGCAGCGTCAACCGCGAACTGAGCTGCTATCGCCAGTTCGACGAGGTGCTGGCACTGGCGCGCAACCCGGATATCCGCTTCCTCTTCTCCAACACCACGGAAGCCGGGATCAGCTATCACGCCGACGACCAGTTCGACGACACTCCGCCCGCGAGCTTCCCGGCCAAGCTGACCCGCTTGCTGTTCGAGCGCTTCAGTCACTTTGACGGCGCCGCCGACAAGGGCTGGGTGCTGCTGCCGTGCGAGCTCATCGACTACAACGGCGACGCCCTGCGCGAGCTGGTGCTGCGCTACGCCGCCCAGTGGCAGTTGCCAGAGGCCTTCCAGACCTGGCTGCGCGAACACAACACCTTCTGCTCCACCCTGGTGGATCGCATCGTCACCGGCTTCCCCCGGGACGAGCACGCCGAGCTGCAGGCGCAATTTGGCTATCAGGATCAGTTCGTGGTCACCGCCGAGCACTTCTACCTGCTGGTGATCCAGGGGCCTGCATGGCTGGCGAGCGCCCTCTGCCTCGATCAGCTGCCCGCCGGGCAGGCACTCAACATCCTCATCGTCGACGACATCAAGCCCTACAAGGAGCGCAAGGTCGCCATCCTCAACGGCGCCCACACCGCCCTGGTACCGGTCGCCTTCCTGGCCGGGCTCGACACGGTGGGCGAGGCCATGGCCGACGAGGAGATTGGCGAGTTCGTCGAGCGCATCATGCGCGATGAGATAGTGCCGACCTTGAGCCTGCCGCAAGAAGAGCTGCTCTCCTTCGCCCGCGACGTGCAGGGGCGCTTTCGCAACCCCTTCATCAAGCACCAGTTGCTCTCCATCGCCCTGAACGGCATGACCAAGTTCCGCACCCGTTTGCTGCCGCAGTTGCTGACCTATCAACAGCAGCAGGGCACCCTGGCGCCGCGCCTGAGCTTTGCCCTCGCCGCCCTGCTCGCCTTCTATCGCGGGGAGCGCAACGGACACGCCTATCCGCTGCAGGACGATCAACCCTGGCTCGACGCCTACGCCCGCCTCTGGCCTGCGGTGGAGCGCGGCGAGATCCCCCAGCGCGCCCTGGTGCAAGAGGTGCTCGGGCAGGAGGCCCACTGGGGCCAGTCCCTGTGCGAGGTGCCCGGCTTGGTCGAGCGGGTAGATCTCTGCCTGACCCGGATCCGCGAGCAGGGCCTGCGCGCGGCGCTGGCCGCCTGCTGCTAAGGAGTGACCATGCAAGCCGTGATTCGCATCCACCCCTCCGACAATGTGCTGGTGACCCTGAGAGAGCTCGCCGCTGGCGAGCAGATAGCGCACGAAGGTGTTTCCTTCACCCTGAGCGACCCCCTCCCCCGCGGCCACAAGCTGGCGCTGGTGGCCCTCTTTGAAGGGGATCAGATCATCAAGTACGGTCTGCCCATCGGCCACGCCACCCGCGCCATCGCGGCGGGAGAACATATCCATCACCACAACCTGGCCACCAACCTCAGCGATCTCGACGAGTACAGCTACCAGCCGGAGCTCATCGACGTCAGCACCGCGCTGCCGGACCGGGAGATCCAGGTCTACCGCCGCCACGACGGCCAGGTCGGCATTCGCAACGAGCTGTGGATCCTGCCCACCGTGGGCTGCGTCAACGCCCTCGCCAAACAGATGAAGCAACAGCTCGAGCGCGACACCGATCTCGGCGCCATTGACGGGGTGCATCTGTTCGGCCACCAGTACGGCTGCTCCCAACTCGGTCAGGATCACCTCAACACCCGCACCCTGCTGCAAAACCTGGTGCACCACCCCAACTCGGGGGGGGTTCTGGTGGTGGGGCTGGGCTGCGAGAACAACCAGATCGCCGCCTTCAGGGAGACCCTGGGCCCGATCGATGCCGCCCGGGTGCGCTTCATGGTGTGCCAGCAGCACGATGACGAGGTGGAGCACGGGCTGGGACTGCTGCGCGAGCTGCTCGCGCAGATGCAGCAAGACAGGCGCCAACCCGGTCGGCTCGGCGAGCTCAAATTCGGGCTGGAGTGCGGCGGCTCGGACGGCCTCTCCGGCATCACCGCCAATCCGCTGCTCGGCTGCTTCTCCGACTACGTGATCCAGCACGGGGGCAGCTCGGTGCTGACCGAGGTGCCGGAGATGTTTGGCGCCGAGCGCATCCTGATGTCCCGTTGCCAGGACGAGCAGACCTTCGACAAGACGGTGCAGATGGTCAACGACTTCAAGCAGTACTTCATCGACCACCAGCAGCCCATCTACGAGAACCCCTCCCCCGGCAACAAGGCGGGCGGCATCTCGACCCTGGAGGAGAAGTCCCTCGGCTGCACCCAGAAGGCGGGGCACAGCCAGGTGGTGGACGTGCTGCCCTACGGCGCCCGCTTGCAGCGCCCCGGGCTGAACCTGCTGAGCGCCCCGGGCAACGACGCCGTCGCCACCAGCGCCCTGGCCGGCGCAGGCTGCCACATGGTGCTGTTCAGTACCGGGCGCGGCACTCCTTACGGTGGCCCGGCCCCCACGGTCAAGCTTGCCACCAACAGCGATCTGGCCAGGCGCAAGCCACACTGGATCGACTTCAACGCCGGCACCCTGATTGAGGGCACCCCCATGAGCAGTCTGCTCGCCCAGTTCATCGACCTCATCGTCGATATCGCCAACGGCAAGCCGACCTGCAACGAGCGCAACGACTTCCGGGAGCTGGCCATCTTCAAGAGTGGTGTCACCCTGTGAGTCTCGAGCTTGGCTGGCTGCAACCGGTCTGGACCCTGATTGAACAGCAGCCCCTGGCGCAAGGCATCGGCCTTGCCGCCATGCTGGTCGGGGTGAGCGCCTTCCTGCAACAGGATGACAGCCGCTTTCGCTGGCGGCTGTGTCTCTACCAGGGAGCCATCGCGGTCCACTTCCTGCTAATGGGTGCCAGCACGGCGGCTCTCAGCGCCGCCCTCAGCTGTGGTCGCACCATCGCCTCGGGGCGCACCCGCAACCCCTGGGTGATGCTCTTCTTCCTCGTGCTGGTGTGGGTACTGGGCATCCCCGGGATCACCAGTGCGGTGCAGTGGCTCCCCATCATCGGCACCACCATCGGCACCTGGGGCCTGTTCCGGGCCCGCGGGCTGGCGCTGCGGCTGTGCATGCTGGCGGGCGGCCTGTGCTGGACCAGCCACAACATACTGATCGGCTCCATCGGCGGCAGCCTGATTGAGACCACCTTCCTGTTCGTCAACTGCCACACCATGTATCGCATGTGGCGTCATCCCCTGGCGAACCCCCTGTAACGATTGCAAGGAGTCGAAACCATGACCCGACAGATAGCCGTCATCGGCGAATGCATGGTGGAGCTGCGCCGAGCCGGGCAAGGCCTGCTGGCACAAGGTTTCGGGGGCGACACCCTCAACACCGCCCTCTATCTCGCCCGCCTGGGGAGCCAGGCGTTCGCGGTGCACTATGTCACAGCCCTCGGCCAGGACGGGTTCAGCAGCCAGATGCTGGCCGCCTGGCAGCAAGAGGGCATCCACACCGACTGGGTGCTGCGCCTGGCAGACAAGGCCCCTGGTCTCTATCTCATCGACACCGCGGCCGACGGCGAGCGCTCGTTCACCTACTGGCGCAGCGACGCCGCCGCCCGCTACTGGCTGGCGCAACCCGAGGGCGAGGCCATTCTCGCCGCCCTGAGCCAGTGCGATCTTGTCTACGTGAGCGGCATCAGCCTGGCCATACTGCCGCCCGCCTCGCGCCAGCGCCTGCTGGAAGGACTCGCCGCAGCGCGCGCCCGGGGGGCCAGAATTGCCTTTGACAACAACTACCGCCCCCGCCTCTGGCAAGACAAGGAGACCGCCAAAGAGGCCTACACCGCCATCCTGCGCCTGGCGGACATCGCCCTGCTGACCCTGGATGACGAGCAGGCACTCTGGGGCGACGCGGAGGTCGAAACCTGCCTCGCCCGCAGCCAGGGCTTCGGGGTGGGCGAGATCGTCGTCAAGCGCGGCTCTGAGCCTTGCCTGGTGGTCACGGCAGCGCAGCGGATCGAAATCGCCGCCCTGCGGTTGTCCGCCGAACAGGTGATCGACACCACGGCGGCGGGCGACTCCTTCAGCGCCGGTTATCTCGCCGCACGCCTGCAAGGGGCCGACGTCACCGACGCCGCCCGGGCAGGCCACCGCCTGGCGGCGGCCGTCATCCAGTATCCGGGGGCCATCATTCCCCCCTCCCACATGCCATCACTCAAGGAAACGCACCATGTCTGATCTCATCGCCCGCCTCGAAGCCCTCAAGGTGATCCCCGTCATCGCGCTGAAAGATGCTGCCCAGGCCGTCCCTCTCGCCCGGGTGCTGGTGGAAAATGGCCTGCCCGCCGCCGAGGTGACCTTCCGCACCCCCGCCGCCGCCGAGGCCATCCGCCAGATGCGCGCGGCCTACCCGGATCTGCTGATCGGGGCCGGCACCGTGCTCAACCGCGAGCAGGTGGATGCGGCCGTTGCGGCGGGCGCCGACTTCATCGTCAGCCCCGGCTTTAACCCGACCACGGTGCAGTACTGTCTGGACAAGGACGTCACCATCATCCCCGGGGTCAACAACCCCAGCCTGGTGGAGCAGGCCATGGAGATGGGGCTTCGCCACCTCAAGTTCTTCCCGGCCGAGCAGTCTGGCGGCACCGCCATGCTCAAGGCCCTGGGCGCCGTCTATCCGGTGCGCTTCATGCCCACCGGCGGCGTGACGCCGGCCAATCTGAAGGAGTATCTGGGGCTGAATGCCGTGATCGCCTGCGGCGGCACCTGGATGGTGCCGGCCAAGCTCATCGACGAGGGCAGGTGGGAAGAGCTGGCCGCCCTGGTAAGAGAGGCCGTGGCGGCCCTGTGATCATCGGTTGAGCGAGGGAAGGTCTGCCCTCCCCCGGATGTGTTGAAGAGCCACTTCCCGCGAAGTGGCTTTTTATGCCCTGCCAGGGCTGGAGATGAATATGCGGTGCGGTTGCCGCAGTCTGCCAGCGGCTTATTCCCCTGCGTCATCGGGCGTCAGCACCAGCCTGCGCCAGGGCCCCGTGATGTCGCAATGACCCGTCTCTTCGGTGTTCTCCCAGCCCAGGCGATGATAGAAAGCCATCGCCGTGGTGTTGCGCATGGCCACCTTGAGGGAGGCCGGGGAAGGGTATCCGGCCAAGCCGGCGGCAAGCAAGGCCCGCCCCATGCCCTGCCCATGCCAGTCCGCCACCACGTAGAGATGATGCACGAAGCTCTCGGCCCCCCAGATGGAGACGAATCCGCACGGGCTGCCCCCTTTCTCCGCCACCCAGATCTCCTCGCCCCGGGTCTGCTCGGCAAAATCCTCGAGCCGGAACAGGGCGGGATCAACCCAATGGAAGGCCTGGCGCCTTCCCTTGAGGAAGAGCTGCGCCAGCATGGGCTCGTCAGCTTCCGTCATCATTCTGATCATGACACCATCCTTGCGTTGCGTGCTTGTCGCTTCCCACTCTCGATGGATCCCGCCGTGCTGTCAAATCGGCAATGTGGACCCTCTTGAATACGTAACCGTGTGACACAGGGCTGCCTATTTTATCGCCTCAGGGGCTATACTGCCGAGGTCCCGTCCATGACTGGTTTGAGGTTCACTGATTTATGGATAACAAGCAAATTGAAGGCAGTATTCTGGTACCCGCCCACATTGACGATGTCTGGCGGGCCTGGACCACGGAGAGCGGGCTGCGCAGTTTTCTGGCGCCGGAGTGCCTCATGGTCCCGGAACCCAACGGACCGTTCGAGATCTATTTCAGACCCGATGCTCCCCTCGGCGAGCGTGGCAGCGAAGGGTGCCGGGTGATGGCGGTCATGCCCCATGATCTGCTCAGCTTCAGCTGGAATTTCCCTCCCCAGTTTCCCCACATTCGTCAGCAGAAGACCCAGGTCAGCCTGCGCTTCGTGCCGGAGGGCCAGGGCACCCGGCTCCACTTCCTGCAAACCGGCTGGGCGCAGGATCCGGACTGGGACCAGGGCTATGCCTACTTCCGGGAGGAGTGGCTGGAACTGAGTCTGCCAAGGCTTCAGTACCGTTTCACCCACGGCCCCATCGACTGGAACAACCCGCCGGGCAAGCAGCAGCTGAAATCCCTGGCCCAGTGACGTCCGTTCAAGCGATGGGCATGGCACGAAAAAGGACCCGCTCAGGGTCCTTTTTCATGGATAGGCAGGCGGTCACTCCACCGGCTCTTCATCGAACAGGGGGTGATAGAGCACCTCGCCCCTTACCCCGTCGAGCCCGCCGGGTTGCAACTCCATCGCCATGAAACACTCCGTCGGCACCTCGTAGATGCAGTGCAGGCCGAAGTCGCTGGCAGGCCGAAACCCGAAACGGGCGTAGTAGGCGGGATCCCCGAGCACCACCACTGCCTTCCAGTCCATCTCCAGTGCCGTGTCCAGCCCTTCCCGCACCAGATCCGAGCCAATGCCCTGCCCCTGCCAGTCGGGATGCACGGCCACGGGTGCCAGTCCCAGCCAGGGCCCTTCCTGTCCCTCAATGGTGATCGGGCTCAGCATCAGGTGCCCCATGAACTCGTACTCTTCCTCCTCGACCATGGTGACCACGGCAGCCCCACATTCTCGCAGGCGGTTGACCAGTTCGGCCTCGTCGGGACGACCAAAGGCGGCACTCACCAGCTCATAGACTGGCAGCATGTCACCGGGACGCTCGGTTCTCAACATACAGCGTTACTCCTCGTACAGCAGGGCGGCCATTATTCCACAGAAGTGGGGCGCCTCTTCACTGCCTTTGTCTGAAAATGGGAGGACGGACTCAGGAAAACGCCTGACAGACCCCGCACCAGGCTTCGCGATGACCGCCCCTGGGCAAGCCATCAGCGTCCGTCGTCAGGCTGTCGCAATCGCCGCAGATAGGCGAGGCCCAGATCCCCGCACTCCTTGAGCAGGGCGCCACCACCATGAGCCTGCACCCCGGGCGCCTCTGGCGCCAGCATGGCCTGGGGATAGCGCCGCACCGTCAGCCCGCTGAGTGTCTGCTCGCCCCCTGTCGCCTCCCCCGCCATGAAAAGTGCCACCCCCTCACCGTGCAGTATGGCCACGACCACCTCCTCGTCATCCAGCCAGGGGGCCAGCGCCTCTTTGCGTGCATCCGTCAGGCGCGCCGGGCGATCCAGCCGCCAGTGATCGAGCTCGAGGGCGCCATCGGCCGGATCTGGCCGACGCCCGTCATGGTGCATGCCAGTCTTTTCCATCACCCGGCCTGAGGCGAGGTTGCCCGGCATGTGGCGGGCGGTGAGGGCAGGCAGGTGCCACTGCTCGAAGGCAAACGCCCTGACTAGGCTCGCGGCCCGGGTGGCCAGCCCCCTGTTCTGCCAGGGCACGCCGACCCACCATGCCAGCTCCCCGTGCCAGTGCAGGGAGAGAGAGCCGACCAGGGGAGCGGGCTCGTCTTCACGCCCCTGGGGCAGAGTCAGGGCCCAGGTGCATCCCAGCCCGAGAGCAGCCTTGCGCCCGCTCAGGGCAAGCAAGTCCCGCGCCGCCTCCGGCGAATAGGGGTGGGGGATGTTGAGGGTATAGCGGGCGAGCGCCGCATCCGAACAATAACGCAGGATGGCGCTCTCATCGCCGGGCAGCAGGGGGCGCAGCACCAGCGCGTCCTGCCCGCCAGGCTCGCGCAGCACCGGGGTCATCAGGCGGCGGGCAAGCAGGCGTTGCAGGGCAACCCCGAGGTCGTCATCGGCACCGAGGCGATGATCCGCCCCCGCGGGCCCCAGGGTGAGCAGGCCGCTCTCTCTGGCCAGGGTCAGCAGGGAGCCGGAGGCAGCGATCAGGATCTGCCGGTCCGGCTGTGTCGCCATCAGCGAGGAGGCTGCCTCCCCCAGCCAGGCGGCAAGCAGGTCGCGGGCACGGAGAATGCCATCTGGCGGGCTGACCGACCAGGGTGCCATCTCCCTCGCCTCCCCTTTGCCAAGCAGCAGCCACCAGCGGTTTCCCTGGTGCTGCCAGGCCTGCAACGCCGCTTGCCAGGAGGGGCGCCAGAGCGCACCCTCGATATACAGATCCATTCCTTCCCCCACATCCGCCCCCCGGATCAGGCACCGGGTGCCCGGGCGGCACCACACTCCTGTCTGAGGCAGCATAAGCAGCTACCAATGAGTTGTTAAACCATATGTTTATCATGGTTAAACGGCATACCCCATGAAAAAATGCCATATGGCTGACTTGATGGCGGTCACATTCCTTCCCCTCCTCGCTTCCTATCATGCCCCCATCATGGCGCGACCAAAGACGCCCATGAAGGACAACGGATAACAAGAGAACACACTATGCAGCCAACCAGCCCACTCAAAACGGTAGTAGTCAGTACCCTGGCGACCGCCCTGCTGATCTTCGTGGCCCAATCCCTCATCGGGAAGCAGGAGATCAGACTCGGCATCGCCATCATCCCCATCCTGCCCATGCTCTTTGCCGTCATCATCGGCATGATCGTCTCCGCCAAGCCCGTCAAGGATCGCATTCCCGGCTGGAAGAGGCTCTTCACCGAGCGAGAAGAGGGCTTCTGCGGCAAGATGGTGGGTTTCAGCCTGCTGATCCTCGGGACCCAGTATGCGGGCATGATCATCCCCAACCTCAAGATGATCCTGAGCGTCGGCGTGCCGCTCTTCCTGCAGGAAATAGGCAACCTCCTGCCCATCCTCATCGCCATTCCGCTGGCGGTGAAGTTCGGCTTTGGCCGCCGCGCCATCGGGGCATGCTCCTCCATCAGCCGTGAACCCTCGGTCGCGGTGATCCAGGGCAAGTTCGGCACCGGCTCCCAGGAGTACATCGGCGTGCTCGCCATCTACCTGTGCGGCTCCGTCATCGGCACCCTCTGGTTCAGCGTGCTCGGCAGCATCGCCCCCCTCACGGGGCTGCATCCCCTGGCCCTGGCCGCCGGGTCCGGCGTGGGATCCGGCTCCATGCTGAGCGCCGCCTCCGGTGCCCTCATCAACGGCCTGGACGAGGCGATGGCCCAGCAGGTGCTCAGCATCGCCGCCGCCTCGAACCTGCTCTCGTCGGCCCTGGGAGCGCTCTCCCTCACCTATCTGGGTCTGCCGCTCGCTGAAAAAATCTATGCCCTGACCGCCAAAGGAGAGAAAGCATGAAAAGCATCGTGATGGATATGCGCTTCGTCTTCCTGGCGATCCTGCTGGCCATGTTCACCCAGACCCTGACCTCGGGCCTGCCGCTGTGGCAGATGGGGGACAGCTTCGTCGCCATGTCCCTGGTGGTGTTCGCCTCTCTGGTGACCAAGCGCTACCTGCCCTCCTCCCTGCCGGCCTTTGCCTATGCCACCATCATCGGCATTCTCATCTGCCTGCCCGAGACCCCTGTACGCGGCCTCTTCATCGATGCCGTGGCCAAGATCTCCTTCCTCTCCTGCTGCGTGCCGCTCCTGGCCTTCGCCGGCCTCTCGGTGGGCGGTCAGCTCGAAGAACTCAAGAAGATGTCGTGGAAGGTGATCCTCATCTTCATGATCGTCTCCACCTGCTGCTTCTTTGGCGCCTCCCTGGTTGCCCAGCTCGGTTTCTCCATTCAAGGGATCATCTGATGAACCACTACCATATCGAACCTGACCTGTTGGCCCTGCGCGACTTCAGCTACGAAGTGCGCCACCACCTGCACCGCATCCCGGAATACTCCGGGGCCGAGTTCAAGACCTCTGCCTACTGCCGTGGGTTGATGGAAGAGTTCGGCTACAGGATCACCCTGTATCCCGGCTTCACCGGTTTTCACGGGGATCTGGCGGTCGACCCCGCCCTGCCCACCATTGCCTTTCGTGCCGACATGGATGGCCTGGAGATGCACGACATGAGCGAGGTGGCGTTCAAATCCACCCATGAGGGGATGGCCCACAACTGCGGCCACGACTCCCACATGGCGATCGCTCTGACCGCCGCCAGGTTTCTGGCCGCCAACCGCGATCGCCTGCGGTACAACGTCCGCTTCATCTTCCAGATGGCGGAAGAGGACATGCGCGTCCCCGGTGCCGAAAAGATGGTGGAGCTTGGCTGCATGAAGGGGGTGGACGAGGTCTATGCCCTGCACAACGACGGCGCCATGGAGACGGGCACCATCAAGTTCAACCAGGGGGTCATGTCCTCCTGGGGGTCGGCCTGGACGCTCGATGTGCACGGCATCTCCGCCCACGGCTCCACCCCCCACAAGGGGCTGGATGCCATCCGGGAGGCGGTGCGGATCATCGAGGACATGGACTACATCGTCGCCAAGCGCACCAGCCCGTTCAGCCCGGCGGTCTTTGGTTGCGGCATGATCAACGGCGGCACCATTCCCAACGCCATCGCCGATCATGTGCAGGCCCGTGGCACCATCCGCGCCATGGATGCCGAAACCGACCAGATCCTGAAAAACAGCTTCAGGGACATCATCGCCCAGAGCGAGCTGCGCGGCTTCAAGACCACCATGGTCCATGCCGGCTACCCGGCGGTGGAGAACCACCCCCAGGCCTGCGAGCGCCTGCAACAAGCCGCCTCGGATGTGTTGTCCAGCGACGGGATCAACGCAAAGGGCCAGCCCATGACCGGCAGCGAGGACTTCAGCTACATGATCAACGCCACGCCAAGCCGCATGGGGGCCATGTTCTTCCTCGGCAGCGGCAATCAGGCCAAGGGGATCTGCAACTACCTGCACGCGAACCCCTATTACCTGGACGACGACTGCCTGCTGATCGGTGCCCAGATCTTCGTCAATCTGGCGACCCGAGCCGCCTGAGGGGTCAGTACAAGGGGATAGCAATGCAAAGAGAGGCCAACGGCCTCTCTTTTTTATGTCTCGGCGTCAGAGCCAGGGCAGAGTCGCAGACGGAGCGGGCGTTCCCTGGTTGAGCAGCGCCAGCTGCACCGTCTCCCGGCTCACATGGGGGGCATAGAGGTGGATGAAGTCGTACATGTAGTCCCGCAG
The DNA here is from genome assembly GCF_001898585.1 of Aeromonas sp. 62-46. Classification (NCBI taxonomy): domain Bacteria; kingdom Pseudomonadati; phylum Pseudomonadota; class Gammaproteobacteria; order Aeromonadales; family Aeromonadaceae; genus Aeromonas; species Aeromonas sp. 62-46. The sequence continues at coordinate 114,345 of NZ_MKUI01000050.1, forward strand.
GTGGGCGTGCCTGCGCAGGCACACATGGGCCACGCTCGAGGCGATCAGATGATCGATGTTGAGGCAGACCAGGCTCTCCCTGTCCCCTTCGTCGAACGCCGAGGTGGCGATCACCCCGACACCCATCCCCAGGCGCACATAGTGCTTGATGATGTCGCTGTCGGTGGCCGTCAGCACGATGCGGGGGCTGAGGCCATGGCGTCCGAACGCCTTGTCCATCTTGGAGCGGCCGGTGAAACCGAACACATAGGTGATGAGGGGATACCGGGCCAGATCCGCCATGGCCAGCGGCTGGCAGTCCAGCAGCGGATGGCCGTGGGGCACCACCACGCTGCGCCCCCAGCGATAGCAGGGCACGGTCGCCAGCTCGTCGAACAGGTGCATGGACTCGGTGGCGATGGCCATCTCCACATCCCCGTTTTGCGCCATCTGCGCCAGTTGGGCAGGGGCTCCCTGATGCAGCTGGATGCTCACCTCGGGGTAGCGGCGGGAGAATTCGGTGATGACCGCCGGCAGCTTGTAGCGGGCCATGGTGTGGGTGGTGGCGATGCGCAGCACCCCGCTGGTGGCCAGCTGATCCCCGAGGGAAAGCTGGCCAATTTGCTCCACCTGGGCCACCACTCCCCTGGCCAGCTCCATCACCTGCTCCCCCATGGGGGTCAGGCCCGACAGGTTCTTGCCCTTGCGGGTAAACAGCGCCAGCCCCAGCTCCTCTTCCAGCATCTTCATCTGCTTGCTGAGGGTCGGCTGGGAGGTATAGAGCTTCTCCGCCGTCGCCGAGATGTTGAAGTTGTTCTTCACTATCTCGGTGAAGTTCTTGAGCCGGGCGATGTTCATCAGGGTGCCAGGCGCTCGATGTGCCAGCCGTCCCCCTCGCGGGTGTAATAGAAGCGATCGTGCAGACGGTGCTCCCCGCCCTGCCAGAACTCGACGGTGTCGATGCGCACCCGGAAACCACCCCAGAAGCTCGGCAGCGGCACCTCGCCATTGGCAAACTTCTGTTTGAGTTCGAGGAACTTGGCCTCCAGCACGCCACGGGCCGAGATGCGGGTCGACTGTTTGGAGACCCAGGCGGCGATCTGGCTGTCCTTGGGACGGCTGTGGAAATACTTCATCACCTCGAAGGTGCTCATCTTCTCCACCCGGCCGGTCACGTGTACCTGTCTGTCCAGGGTATGCCAGGGGAAGAGCAGGCTGATACGGGGGTTGCCCTCCAGCTGATGCGCCTTGCGGCTGCCCATGTTGGTGTAGAACACCATGCCTTCGGCATCGTAGTGCTTGAGCAGCACGGTGCGCTGCCAGGGCTGGCCATCGGCATCCACGGTGCCCACCACCATGGCGGTGGGATCGGTCAGTTTGGCCTCGCACGCCTGGGCCAGCCACTTCTCGAACAGGGCGAGGGGCTCGGCCGGCAGATCGGCCCGGTGCAGTCCACCCCTGGTGTATTCGCGACGCAGATCAGCCACATCCATCATCTTGATTTTCCTTCTCTCTTTCTCTGCCGCCCGTGCGGCGATGGGTGCAGGCATTGTGCGACGAGCGCGCCATGGGTACAAGCCTCGGGGCGGCCAAATGGCGGAGCAAAAAAAGAGGGAGGCTCATGCCTCCCTCTTTATGCCGATGACCGTCAGCCTACTGCTTGCCGTCAACCGGCGGGCAATGGGCCAGCATGCGCCGGTTGTAGTCCGCCGCATAGGCGCTCAGCCTGGCATGGGCCTCCTTCTGATCCGGCTTGATGACATCCCCGAATCCATCGAGATAGCGCACGCCGCAGCGCGCCTTGGCCGCCGCCTGCTGATCCGCCGCGATCCCGGGCGCCACCTCGCCGCGCCCGGCCCGCACGATCAGCCGGTAATCCTGCCTGGCAAGGCTGGCGCTGACCGCCTGTTCCAGGGTGTCTGCATCGGCCTGACAACCACCGAGCAGGGTGAGCAGCAGCACCCCGGCCAGTCTCATGCCCGCCTCCGCTGCCAGCCCAGCAACGCCAGGGCCAGGGTCCAGAAGCCGAGGGCACCGCCGCCACCGCTTCCCCCCTCTTCACCGCGCTGGGTGACCGAGAGCTTGAGGGGACTGATGGCGAAGAAGATGTTGTCGCTGCACGCCACCTTCAAGCGGGCAGTGCCATCCTGGCCCGCCGGGATGGTGACGCTCGCCGAGCCCGAGTTGGGTTTGCCGCTGGCAAGGGAAGTCCAGTTTGCCCCCTCGTCCCGGGTCATGAAGAGATCCACCTTGCTGCAGTTGATGGGGGCGGCATTGGTGCCGGCCACTTCCCAACTGATGGTCTGCGTCTTGCCCGCCCCCAGGGGGGTCACCACCGGGCTGGTCAGGGCAAAGACCTTGCCGGTGTTGACCACCTGGATCTTCATGTCATCGCTGGCGACACCGCCCTTGCCGTCCCGCGCCGTGAGGCGGAAGTTCAGGTCCCGGTTGGTGGCAGGCCAGGCCTCCCCTATCGCCAGGGTGTTGGTGAGCAGGGAGGTGAGACTCGGCAGGGTGCGCTCCGGCACGCTGGTCGGCGCCACGAAACGGAACAGCGGGCGGCTGCCGTCGTCCACCATGGTGGCCGGGCTGCTCGACTCCGTCCCCAGATCGATCTGCTCCCAGGTGTAATTCAGCGGATCGCTGTCAAGATCGGCCCCCGCCCCCTTGAGCACGAAGGGGGTGTTGGCGGGGATGACGTAGTCATTGCCTGCCGCCACCTGGGGCGCATTGTTGACCAGCGCCAACGGGGTGCCGCAATTTGGCACCGTGGCCATGTGGGCCCGCATCTGCTCGATGGACTTGCTGTGGAAATAGGGCTCGCTGTGGGGCTGCAGATCTTCGTCTCCGCAGATCCCCGCATAGGCCATGATGGAGCTGCCGCTGCCCGGCTCCCAGGCTTGGCTTGCCTCCCGGTTGCCGCCGCCACAACTGCCTGTGGTGCCGTTGAAGGTGTGGTCTGCCCCGAACTGGTGACCGATCTCGTGGGCCACGTAGTCGATGAAGAAGGCATCCCCCACCGGCTCGGGGGAGCCCGTCATCCCCGCCGATTTGTCAGGGGTGCAGAGTACGCCCAGCCCCGCCAGGCCGCCGCCACCGGTGTTGACCACATGGCCGATGTCGAAGGCCCCCAGCCCCTTGGTCAGGGCATCGGCCTGCACCTGCATGTTGGCATCGATATCGCCGTCATCATTGTTGAAGGGATCGTTCGCCACGTCGGTGAAGATGATGGTGTCGTTGCCGCTGGCCAGCTGGAATTCGGCCGCCACGTCACGCTGGTAGACCTCGTTGACCCGGTTGAGCAGGGTGGTGATGGCGCCAAGACCCGCCTCCACGGTACCGCCGTGATACTGGGTATACTCCCCCGCCGCCGAGATGGCGATGACATAACGCTTGCGCTCGTTGCCATCCACCAGCACCTGGCGGGCCAGCTTTTTGGCCTCGCCCCCGATCACCTTGTCCGCCTCTTCTTCCAGCCGGCTGTGGGCATCCTGCTGGTAATAGACGGCATAGCCTTCCCCGTTGCGAAGGGGATCGACGAACACCATCTTCCCTTCATGGCTGAACATGGCGTGGAATCCCTGGGGACCGAGATCGAAGCGCCCGGTCTCGCCCGGCGCCGCTTCGTTGTGCCCCTTGAAGGCCAGGATATCGGGATATTTGGCGGCCAGATCCGCCGGCAGCAGATCATAGGGTTGCAGGCTGAAGGTCACCTCCTTGCCATCCGGCAGAGGCAAGGTCAGGCGGCGCTCGCCCCCCTTCAGGGCAGCCAGGTAATCGGTGGAGACGGTGACGATGCGATACTGGCTGGCCCTCACCTCGTACCCATCGGCGGCGGTGGCCCGCGCCGTGACCGTATGCCACTCGCCGGCCATCAGGTTGCCGGACGTCATCAGACTCGCCACCAGCACCGCCAGCGGAGAATATTTCATCAACTGCATCTTTTTAATTCCTTTTTAAACGGATTCACCTGAACTGCCACGGCATCATTTGCCCGCTGGTCCGATTAGTCCAGCAACATCCTCTGTACATTCCCCGAATGGGGAAGGTTGCACCAATGCAGACTAGCCCCTATCATGGCGCGGATTTGTCCGTTCCAGAACCCCTCTTCGACGGGGCCGGTTCACTCTTTCTTTGGCCAAGGTTAATCTCATGCTCAAGTCCCCACTGTTGCCCCGTTTCGGGGATCTGGTCGTTGCCATCGTTGACGATGTGCTGGGTCAGGGTCTTACCCTCGACCGCGCCTATGCACGTCACTTCTCCGGCATCGAACTCAAACCGCAAGAACAGGCAAGGATTGCCCTGGTCACCGGCGATCTGCTGCGCCGCCTCAGCCTCTACTGCTTCCTCACCGGCATCCAGGTCCGTCAGGCGGAGAAGAATGTCTGGCCGCTGCTGCACAGCTGGCACGCCTTCCACAAGATAGATCAGCCCAACCACCCGACCTTGGATCGCTTCAACGAGGAGGCGTTCCGCCGCCGCCTGACCGAAGCCAAGAAGAACCCGGTGCTGATGGACGGCTGCCCTGCCTGGCTGGAAAAACTCGGCAGCGAGCAACTGGGCGACGCCTGGCCGGCCGAGCGTGCCGCCCTGGCCTGGATGCCCAAGCGTTACCTGCGGGTCAACACCCTCAAGTGCACCCGGGACGAGCTGCAAGCCATGCTGGCCAAAGAGCATGTCACCACAGTGCCCGTCGACGGAGTGGAGACCGCCCTGCAAGTGACCTCGGACGCCGCCCTGTTCCGTACCCAGGCCTTTGCCGACGGCTGCTTCGAGCAGCAGGATGCCGGCTCCCAGCTGGTGGCCGCGGCCCTCGACGTCAAGCCCGGCATGCGGGTCATCGACGCCTGTGCCGGTGCCGGCGGCAAGACCCTGCACCTGGCCGCCATGATGCAGGGCAAGGGCCGTCTGCTGGCCATGGACGTGGAAGAGTGGAAACTGGAGAACCTCAAGCAGCGCGCCCGCCGCGCCGGTGCCCACAACGTGGAGACCCGGGTCATCACCAGCAGCAAGACCGTCAAGCGCCTTAAAGAAAGCGCCGATCGCGTGCTGCTGGACGTCCCCTGCTCCGGCCTTGGCGTGCTCAAGCGCAACCCGGATGCCAAGTGGCGCGACACCGCCGAGCGCCTGCCGGTGCTGGTCGCCCTGCAAGAGGAGATCCTGCAGCGCTACAGCCAGATGGTGAAGGTGGGCGGCCTGCTGGTCTACGCCACCTGCTCCATCCTGCCCGAGGAGAACCGCCAGCAGGTGGACAAGTTCCTCGCCGCCAACGAGCACTTCCGCCTGATCGGCGATCACAACGTCAGCCCGGCCGAGACCGGCTTCGACGGCTTCTACATGGCGCGCCTCGAGCGCATCGCCTGATGTCTGTCGTGGGCACAAAGAAAAGGGGAGCCAATGGCTCCCCTTTTTGCATGGTATGAATGCGGCCTTATTCGGCGGCAGCGTCATCCTGCTTGTGCTTGGCGGCAGTTTCCTTGATCAGGGTCTGCAGCTCGCCGGCCTGGAACATCTCGATCATGATGTCGCAACCACCGACCAGCTCGCCCTCGACCCACAGTTGCGGGAAGGTGGGCCAGTTGGCGAATTTCGGCAGCTCGGCGCGGATGTCCGGGTTCTGCAGGATGTCGACATAGGCGAAAGGCTCGCCGCAGGACATCAGGGCCTGGGAGGCCTGAGCAGAGAAACCGCAGCTGGGCAGCTTGGGGGATCCCTTCATGTAGAGGATGATGGGATTCTCAGCCAACTGCTGTTTGATCTTTTCAATAGTTTCCATAAATGCCTCACTGGAGCGATTTCGGCGGCCATTCTACTGCAATCCGGGCAGACCACAAACTGGCAAACCGTTGCGAATGAAAGAAGTCATGCATCAATACGCCGCAGCTTGATCCGGATCATGGCAAGAATCAAGGGTTGTTCGCCCATCTTTGATACTGCTACAATCGACGGGCTTTGGGCCGTCTGGCCCCCTCATTTCAAGAACAATTCTTTTCAAGATAGAAAAGAGTACGCAATGTCTTGCAACCGTCGCCTTCGCACGGACCAGCCAATGGAGAGTAGAAAATGGCTTTCGAACTTCCCGCTCTGCCCTATGCAATCAATGCTCTGGAACCGCACATCTCCCAGGAAACCCTGGAATACCACCATGGCAAGCACCACAACACCTACGTGGTCAACCTGAACAACCTGGTGCCGGGTACCGAGTTTGAAGGCAAGTCTCTGGAAGAGATCATCAAGACCTCCACTGGTGGCGTCTTCAACAACGCTGCCCAGATCTGGAACCACACCTTCTACTGGCACTGCCTCTCCCCGAACGGCGGTGGCGAACCCACTGGCGCCCTGGCCGATGCCATCACCAAGGCCTTCGGCTCCTTCGCCGAGTTCAAGGATGCGTTCACCAAGTCTGCCATCGGCAACTTCGGCTCCAGCTGGACCTGGCTGGTGAAAAAGGCTGACGGCTCCCTGGCCATCGTCAACACCTCCAACGCCGGTTGCCCGCTGACCGAAGCCGGTACCACCCCGCTGCTGACCGTCGACCTGTGGGAACACGCCTACTACATCGATTTCCGCAACCTGCGTCCGAAGTACATGGAAACCTTCTGGGCCCTGGTCAACTGGGAATTCGTGGCCAAGAACCTGGCTGCCTGATAAGCCTTTCTTGCCAAAACGCCCCGCACTTGCGGGGCGTTTTTTATGGTCGAACACCTGCCATCGACAACAAAGGCGCCCGCAGGCGCCTTGTGGAAGATGACCGTGCTTACTGGTCTATCTCGTCCATGTAATCGTCGAGGTTGCCATCATCAGCCGCCTCTGGCTTCTGCTCCTGGAGCTCGGGTTTGCGGCCCGTCACCTTGCCATCGTTGTACTGCAAGTAGAAGTCCTTGGTCAGGGCGTAAGGATCCAGCGCGTTGTCGATGATGCGCTCCTGATCGATCAGCTTGGAGCGGGTACCGAGGCCATCCAGCGCCCAGTGCACCACCTTCAGCGGGAAGGTCAGCAGGGCATAGGGGAAGTAGATGGTATCAATGGTATCCCCTACCAGTTGCCGGGTGGTGGTGGGACCGTAGACCGGCACCATCAGATAGGCGCCATCCCCGATGTCGGCCTTGCCGAGCACGGTGTCCATCTCCAGCGTGTTGCGAGCCAGGCCCGCATGCTTGGCCACATCGAACAGACCGAGCAGGCCCACAGTGGTGTTGAGGGTGAAGCGACCCAGGTTGGTACCGGCCCCTTTCAGATCACCCACCAGCAGGTGGTTTACCATGCTGCTCGGCTCGTCGAAGTTGTCCACGAAATTCTCGATGCTGTCCCTCACCCCTTGCGGAACATAGCGGGCATAGCCGTGTACCACGGGGCGCGCCACATAGGGCTCCAGCACGTCATAGTTGACGGCCCACATGGCACGGTTGGGCCCCTGGAAGGGGTCGCGAGGATCGCTGGCCGTGCTGGATGCCCCGGGGCGGCTCGGGGTCTCGCCGAGATCCAGGCTCTCCGGGCCCGGCTTGGGAGGGCCGCCCGCACAGCCCGCGAGCAGCAATGCCACCGCCAATGCTCCTGAACGCAGATACATATGAAAGTCCTAAGATTTTTTTGGGTATTGATATGAATTATACAGGGGGCCCACCCCAAGGGGTGGGCCAAAAGCGTATTAGAGGGCGTGATCGATGCGGATGTCAATCGGCGCTGTGGGGATGGTGCTGGTCGGCACGGTGACCGAAACCCCTTCAAAGGCGCCTTCCTTGTTCATGACGTTGCCACCTCGGGAGAGGCGCGCCTTGAACTGCAGCTCGGCATGGGCCGCCAGCTTGCTCCCCTCCATCATGGCATCCCCGTCTCCCAGGGAGAGGGTGAGCGGGAGATGCGGGCCAGCAATGCGCTTGACCGCGATGGGCATGGGCGGACCGTTGGGGATCACCGCAAAGACGAACAGATGGGCATCTTCCGGCATCTTGATGCCCGGCGCCAGGGTGATGTGCAGGGGGAACTCCCCCTCTTTCACCGCCAGCACCCCGGCTTGTGCCTGGCCTTCGGCAGACGGGGTAGTCACGGCGATGCCACGCTGGCCAAGCTGCTGCCTGGCGTACTCCATGGAGCGCTCCACCATGGTGTAGCGGGCCGAGCCCGGCTCCAGCAGCGGCAACATCCCCTGCCAGCGGTCGAGGGCGGTCTGGAAATCCTCTTTTTGCAGGGCCATGAAGGCGTGGACGGAGCGAGCCTCGATGTTGGCCGGGTCCTCGGTAATGACCGCCTGCAACAGTTGATCCGCACGGGCTTCCTCCCCCGTCATCATCAGGGCCTGGGCATAGGGCACCGCTACCATGGCCTTCTGGGGCGCGAGGGCGTAGGCACGCTCCAGCGCCTCGCGGGCCATCTCGGGATCATTGCCATCCAGGGTCAGGCGCCCCAGCAGCAGCCAGCCACGGTAGTCGTTCGGTTCTTGTTTCAGCCGGGTTCGCAGGGCCAGGGTGAAGTCCAGCAGATCCTGCTCGGTCACCCGGGCGTCGCGCTCCACCAGGATGCGGTTGCTGAGCTCCCCCAACCGGCTGCTGGCATCCTGCCAGCGGCTCACCTCCTGCCAGGCGCCGAGCTTGGCGTAGAGGCCGATGCTCACCACCGCCAGCACCAGCACACCGGGGATCCAGATCAGGCTCTTGCCGCCACGGGCGGTCTGCTCCACGTCGGGAATGTCGTCCAGGAGGCTGCGCTGCAGCTCCACCAGGGATTCCGGCTCCTCCGCCAGTATCCCCTGCTCCCGCTCCTCCCCTATCTCCAGCAGGCGCTGGCGATAGAGCTGCTTGTTGAGGGCCGAGCGACTGATGCTCTGCCTGCCCTCGCCGCGCCACAGCGGCACGATCAGCGCCAGGCTCGCCAGCACCAGCAGGGCCGCACCCAGTATCCAGAATGGGGTCATGGTTTATCTTCCTCTTTGAGCAGGGCGGACAGCCTGGCCTGCTCTTCTGCACTCAGGGTGCCTTCAGGCTGTTGCAAGGGAGCGGGGGCATGGCGGCGGCTTCGCACCACCACGGTGACGACGCCAATCACGATGACCAGCAAGGGGCCAAGCCAGAGGATCAGGGTCGAGGCCATCAGGGGGGGATCATAGAGAATGAAGTTGCCGTAGCGGGCCACCATGTAGTCCACCACTTCCTGCTTCTCCTTGCCCTCGCGCACCATCTGGTAGGTCTTGTCCCGCAGATCCTTGGCAAGCCCGGCGTTGGAATCCGCGATGTCCTGGTTCTGGCACTTGGGGCAGCGCAGCTCCTTAGTCAGCTCGCGAAAGGTCTGCTCCTGAGCGTCGCTCTCGAAGGTGTAGACATCGATGGCGGCGCGGGCCTGTCCGGCACAGACGAGACCGGCCAGCAGCAACAGGGATGCAATCAGTGTTTTCATCGGGGAGGCCTCACTTCATGGCATCGAAGATGGGTTTGAGGGTACTGGCCCAGACGTCTGGGTTGATGTCCCCCACGTGGCGATAGCGGATGATGCCCTGGCTGTCGATGAAGAAGGTCTCGGGCGCGCCATAGACACCGAGATCCAGCCCCAGCATGCCGTCCGGATCGTAGAGGTTGATCTGGTAGGGGTTGCCAAGCTCCGCCAGCCACTTGATGGCCTTGTCACGCTCGTCCTTGTAGTTCATGCCGACGATGTAGATCCCCTGCCCCGCCAGCTCCTTGAGGTAGGTGTGTTCTCCGTAACAGGTCGGGCACCAGGTGGCCCAGACGTTGAGCAGCATGGGGCGCCCCTTGAGGATGCTCCTGTCGTGCTGCTTGCCCAGGTCATAGATGTCCTGCAGGGTGAACACGGGCACCTCCTTGTCCACCATCACGGATTCGAGCTTGGTGGGATCGGAGTAGAGCCCCTTGAACAGAAACACGGCCCCCATCAGGAAGATGATGAAGGGCAGCAGATAGAGCCAGGTCTTCTTGCTCATGCCTTGGCCTCCTCGTCACGACGTCCGAAGCGGTAGCGCTTGTCCAGCATGGCCAGCACGCCACCGAGGGCCATGAAGACGCCGCCGAACCAGATCCAGCGCACGAAGGGCTTGTAGTAGATCCGCACCGCCCAGGCGCCGTTGTCGAGCTGCTCACCGAGCGCCGCATAGAGATCCCGGGTAACACCCGCGTCGATGGCCGCCTCGGTCATCGGCATGCGGCTCACGGTGTACATCCGCTTCTCGGGCTTGAGCAGGGCTACCTGCTTGCCATCCCGGTGCACTTCCAGCACGCCCTTGAAACCGTCGTAGTTGGGGCCGTTCTTCTCCTTGATGCCGGTGAAGACGAACTCGTAATCGGCGAACTGGACGCGATCGCCGGCCTGCATCCGCAGGTCCTTCTCGATGCTGTAGTTCTGGGTGCAGGCGATGCCGATGATGCTGACCGCGAGCCCCACGTGCCCCAGGATCATGGCCCAGTGGCTGTTGCCAAGCTTGCGCACGCCGGTGGAAAAACCGTGTTTGTGGGTGGCCCGCGCCCAGGTCTCCAGCACGCTGGTGACGATGATCCAGACGCCAAGCCCGATACCGAGCGCAGCCCAGGGTTTGAACGCCTCGGCAAAGAGTTTGGGCAACAGCAGAGCCGCGGCCAGGCTCAGCACCAGGGCGAGCATCACCTTGCCCTTGAGCTCACCGAGATCCTGGCGGCGCCAGCGGAACAGGGGGCCCACCCCCAGCAGCAGGGCGAAGGGGATGATGAGCCAGCTGTAGATGTGGTTGAAGAAGGGGGTGCCGATGGAGATGCTGCCAAGCCCCAGCTCCTTGTGCACCAGGGGCAGCAGGGTGCCGAGCAGCACGGTGAGCAGGCCCGCCACCAGCAGGATGTTGTTGCCAAGCAGCAGGGTCTCGCGGCTCCACAGCTCGTGTTTGCCGTGGCTCTTGACCTGGGAGCCCTTGAAGGCGAACAGCAGAAGGGAGCTGCCTATCACCGCCAGCAGGAAGCCCAGGATGAAGAGGCCCCGGGTCGGGTCGGAGGCAAACGCATGGACCGACACCAGCACGCCGGAGCGCACCAGGAAGGTACCCAGCAGGCTCAGGGAGAAGGCCGAGAGCGCCAGCAGCACAGTCCAGGCCTTGAAGGTGGCGCGCTTCTCGCTCACCGCGAGGGAGTGGAGCAGGGCCGTGCCCGCCAGCCAGGGCATGAAGGAGGCGTTTTCCACCGGATCCCAGAACCACCAGCCGCCCCAGCCGAGCTCGTAATAGGCCCACCAGGAGCCGAGCACGATGCCCAGGGTCAGGAACACCCAGGCGGCCATGGTCCAGGGACGGGACCAGCGCGCCCAGGTGGCGTCCAGACGCCCCGTCATCAGGGAGGCGATGGCGAAGGCGAAGGCCACCGAGAAGCCCACGTAGCCCATGTAGAGCATGGGGGGGTGGAAGATGAGACCGGGATCCTGCAGCAGCGGATTGAGATCCCGCCCGTCCACCGGGAAATACGGCAGGGTGCGGGTGAAAGGATCCGAGGTGAACAGCACAAAGGCGGTGAAGCCCACCGAGATAAGGCCGAGCACTCCGAGTACCCGCGCCACTGCATCGAGCGGCAGGCGACGGCTGAAGAGGGCCACCGCCGCCGTCCAGCCCCCCAGGGTCAGCACCCAGAGCAGCAGCGAGCCTTCATGGGCTCCCCACACCGCCGAGATGCGGTATTGCAGGGGCAGCAGGCTGTTGGAGTTGGTGGCCACGTACTGCACGGTGAAGTCGTTGTCGATAAAGGCCCAGGTGAGGCAGAGAAACGACAGCAGCAGCAGCAGAAACTGGCTGTAGGCGAGCGGGCGGGCCGCCGACATCATGCCAAGACGGCCGAGATGGGCCCCGATCAGCGGGTAACTGCCCAGCAGCAGGGCGGTGGCGAAGGCCAGGATCAGTGAGAACTGCCCTAATTCCGGGATCATTGACTATTCCCTCTCGATTGCACGGAGAAACCTGCCGATTTGGCGGCATAAAGAAGTGAATTCTTGGCACATACCGGCATCATTGCTTGGCTCCCTGCAACTGTGCCTCTGTGTATTCGGGCTTGAAGTGCATGCCGTTGGTGGCGTCGGCCACTTCCGGCGGCATGTAGTTCTCGTCGTGCTTGGCCAGCACCTCGAAGGCGGCGACCGTGGTGGCATCCTTGAGGGTGCCTTGAGCGACAATGCCCTGCCCCTCGCGGAACAGGTCCGGCAGAATGCCGTCAAACTCCACCGTCACCAGATGGCCGCCGTTGTCCACCAGCTTGAAGGCTACCTTGAGGCTCTGGGGATCCCGCACCACAGACCCCGGCACCACCAGGCCACCGATGCGCAGGCGCTGCCCCTCCTCGGGCTTGATCTTCTCCGGCCCCTTCCCTTCCACCAGCTCGCTCGGGGTGTAGAAGAGGTCGATGTTCTGGCTCAGGGCATAGAGCACCAGGCCAGTCACGCTGGCAAGGCCCAGGCTGATGGCCAGGATGATGGTGAGGCGTTTCTTGCGGCGCGGGTTCATAGGGTGTTCTCCATCTGCTGGGCCGCCTTGCGGCGAGCCTCCCGAGCCTGCTTGTTGCGCAGTTCGCCGAGCAGGCTGCGGGTCTTCAACCGGGTGGAAATGACGATGCCGACCAGGCAGAGCAGGGTCAGACCGAAGGAGAGCCAGACGTAGAAGGCATAGCCTCCCATGGCCATGAAATCACTGAACGAGGCAAAGTGCATGCTTACTTCTCCTGCCTGGCGATGTCGGCGACCCAGGGGCGGTGCCACTCCCGCATCAGCAGCTCATTGCGAAAACGCATCAGGGTCAGGGCACCGAGAAATGCGGCGAACGCCAGGATCATGATGAGCAGCGGCCACAGCATCTCGGGGGAGATGGAGGGCTTGTCAAACTTGGTGATGGTGGCCCCCTGGTGCAGGGTGTTCCACCACTCCACCGAGTAGTGGATGATGGGCAGGTTGATCACCCCGACCAGCGCCAGGATGCCGGCGGCGCGGCCCGCCACCACCTTGTCGCTGAAGGCGTTGTAGAGGGCGATGACACCCAGATAGAGGAACAGCAGGATGAGCTCGGAGGTGAGCCGGGCATCCCACACCCACCAGGTGCCCCACATGGGTTTGCCCCAGGCGGCGCCGGTAAAGAGGGCAATGAAGGTGAAGACGGCCCCCACCGGGGCGATGGCCGCCACCGTCATGTCTGCCATGCGCAGTTGCCACACCAGGCCAATGAAGGCGGCCACCGCCATGGTGGAGTAGGCGCCCATGGAGAGGATGGCGGAGGGCACATGGATATAGATGATCCTGAAAGAGTCGCCCTGCTGGTAATCGGCGGGTGCGAAAGCCAGCCCCCAGACGGTGCCGATGATGAAGGCGAGCAGGCTTGTCACGGCAAACCAGGGCAGCAGGGTGCCGGCCAGCCCATAGGCGCGCTCGGGTTTGGCATAAGGGTGCAACCATTTCCACATAGCTCACGAAACCTTTCAGTTATTAATTCTTAAGTGGCGAGGGCTACCATACCCATGGGGGAAAAACATCATATCCCCCGAAAGCAATAAGCAGCCATCCCCTTGATCTATCTCAACTATCTCGCCCCTAACAAGGCTTCAAACGAAAATCTTTTCACCAAGTCAATCAGTTGACACTCACCCGCAACGCCGCCGAGATGGCCAGGGGCGTCAGGGTCAATGCCCCCACCAGCATGGCCCCCAGGATGGCGAGCTGACCGGCATAGGGCAGTCCCATGCTCGCCGCGTCGATGGCGGACGTGGCGAAGATAAGCACCGGAATATAGAGCGGCAGCAGCAACAGGCTGAGCAGCACGCCCCCCTTGCGCAGCCCTGCGGTCAGCGCCACTCCGACCGCCCCGAGCAGGCTCAGCACCGGCGTACCGAGCGCCAGGGTGGCCACCACGGCCAGATAGGTCTTCAGCTCCAGGGAGAGCAGGATGGCGAGCAAGGGGGAGACCAGCAACAGCGGCAGACCGGTCAGCAACCAGTGAGCGATTACTTTGGCCAGGGCCAGCAACCCCAGGGGATGAGGCATCAGCATCATCTGCTCCAGGGCGCCGTCACTGAAGTCGTCACGAAACAGCCGCTCCAGGGAGAGCATGGCCGCCAGCAGGGCCGCCACCCAGATGATGCCGGGAGCGATGCGGGCCAGCAACTGGGGCTCGGGCCCGATCCCCAATGGAAACAGGGTGATGACGATGAGGAAGAACCAGAGCGGGTTGAAGATGTCGGCGCGCTGGCGCAGGGCCATCAGCAACTCGCGGTGAATAAGGTGTATGACGGCGCGCAGCATGGGCTACTCCTGCAACAGCGAGGTCAGAGAGAGGGTCTTGAGCCGTCCCTGCATCAGGGTCAGATCCTGGTGGGTAGTAAGGACCACCATGCCCCCTCTGTCCGCATGGGCGAGGAACAACTGCTCCAGCACCCTGACCCCCTGCTTGTCGATGGCGGTGAAGGGCTCGTCCAGGATCCAGAGCGCCGGTCGCTCGCTCAGCCACAGCCTGGCCAGCGCCACCCGTCGCTGCTGCCCGGCGGAGAGCTGCCCCGCGGGATAGTCTTCGAAACCGGCGAGGCCGACCTGGGCCAGCACCCGCCAGAGATCCACGCCGTCCCCGGCAGGACCATGGAGCTTCTGGTAGAAGGAGAGATTCTCAAGGGGGGTCAGGGTCGCCTTGACGCCGGGCTGATGGCCCAGGTAAAGCAGGCTGGCGTGGTATTCATCCCGGCAATGGCGGATATTCTCCCCATTCCAGCACACCTCGCCAGCAAAGGGCTGGGAGAGGCCGGTGAGCAGGCGCAACAGGCTGGTCTTGCCCACCCCGTTGGGACCCTCAATCTGCATCAAATCCCCGGCACGCACCGCGAAGGAGAGATGTTCAAACAGGGTGCGATCTTCACGCACGCAGCTCAGATTGTTCGCTTGAAGCAGCATGGGGATGTAATCGTTGAAAATGAGGCGGCCTGCATCTTAACACAGGATCCGGAGGCGTCTTTTCAAAGATGCCAATAATCAACAGGATTTGTGGGGAAGATCGCGCCCCCACCAAAGAGATTGATGCCAAAGGATTATCCACCGTCCCGGCATCGAGAAAGAGGTGGCCACGGGCCGAACAGAAAGCGGGGAGGCACCGGCCTCCCCGCGACACATCCGTCAGCTGCGTCCCTTTCGCAGGGAAATAAGCAGCTCCGCTTCCGCCTGGGGCAACTCGCACTCGCTCATCACCTCGTCCAGATCGGCACCAAGCTCCACCATCTTGGCGGCGCGGCTGTAGAGGCGGCGCTCCGGATCCTGCAACGTCAGCTCCTGCTGGCTGTCGTGGATCTTCTGCATGGCCCCTTCTGCGGCTTGCAGACGCTGACCCATGCCGATGGCACCCGTGTGCAACTCCATCATCTGCTTGCGCAGACTCTCGAGCTGCCCCTGCAGCGCTTCCACCCTGGCCTCGGACTCTCGCTGGCGACGACGGTGCCCCAGGATCCCGTAAAGGGCCAGCACCAGTGCGAGCAAGGACAACCCCAAGGCTGCAAATTCAATCATCAAACCATCACCTTACCGTCACAGGGAGGCGGACAGGTGCCATCGCCCCCGTCCGCACGTTCCCGTCCCTGTTACAGGGAACCAATGTCTTCCCACTCTTCGTCGGAGAGCAGCTTGTTGAGATCCACCAGGATCAGCAGTTGGCCGTCACGGTTGCTGACGCCCTGGATGAACTTGGCGCTCTCCTCGGTGCCCACCGCCGGGGCGGCATCGATCTCGGAGGAGCGCAGATAGACCACCTCGGCCACGCTGTCCACCATGATGCCGATCACCTGCTTCTCCGCCTCGATGATGACGATGCGGGAGTTCTCGCTCACGTCCCCGGCCGGCAAGCCGAAACGGGAGCGGGTATCGATGACGGTCACCACGTTGCCACGCAGGTTGATGATGCCCAGCACGTAGTCAGGTGCACCCGGGACCGGAGCGATCTCGGTGTAGCGCAACACTTCCTGAACCTGCATCACGTTGATGCCATAGGTCTCGTTTTCCAACTGGAAGGTCACCCACTGCAGCACTTCGTCTTCGGCCAGATTCTGTGCAATATTGCGCTTCTCTGTCATCTTCTTGATCCTTGTATGAACCCGTCAACGGGTAAAATTAGCAATAAAACCATGGCGATGCCGATGTTGTCAGCGGCCTTCGATGTTCACGCCCCGGCCAAGCAGCAGCAAGAGCTCCCTGACGTGCAGCAGGGCACACATCTTCTCCTTGACCATGCCGGCCAGCCAGGGGCGCTTGCCCTCCTGATGGCGCCACTTCACCTGGTCCCGGTGCAGCAGTTCTGTGCCCTTCAACTGGTGACAAGCCAATCCCCAGGGTGATTCTCCCAGCATAATCAGATATTTGTAATCGTCCATCTCCAGATGCTGGCCCGGCATGACCCACTGGGCCGTGTCCACCACATTCATCTTCTGCTCGCGGGAGGTCATGATCCCCTTGTACCAGCCCGGCTGGCCGAAGAGAGAGGTCACCTCCCCCAGTTGATGGATGCCCCCCAACTCGGTCAGAGGCACCGCAAACGTCACCCCGGCCACGTCGAAGAAGAGCGCCTGAAACTCGTTGCCGGTATCCAGGTTCTCCCAGGTCGATGGTGCGGGCGCCGCTTCGAGGGCGGGCGCGGGTTCTGCCACCGCGAGGGCGACGGGCTCGACCTCCTCCACCACGGCTTCCACCACCGGCTCTGCCAGGGCGACCAGAGGCTCACTGTCAACTACCTCCGCCTCGAGCTGGAATGGCTCGACATGCACCTCTTCGTGGCTCAGGGCATCCATCTCGAACTGGACCTGCCCCACCTGGGCAAGCAGCTCGCTCAGCTGGGCCAGTCGGGTATCGGCTTCAAGATAGGGGGTGGCAGCCACCTCCGGCACGGCGACGGTCTGACGTTGCAACGCAGGGGCCGGTGCTTCGTCTTCGGGATCTTCCCGCAGCAGGGCATCGTCCAGCAGCAGGGAGTGGAAATAGTCGTCCATGGCCCGAACCTGGGTGGTTTCTCTCACGGCATCACCTCCTGGGTCCGTTGACGCTCCAGCGCGTCGAGATGGTTGAGCAGGGTCTCATAGGCATAGGTGCCCCGGCTGCCCGGTGCATAGATGGAGGGAGGAATGTGCACCAGACTGGCATCCCTGAATTTGGTGTCGATGGGAATGACCGCATTCCACACCGCCTCCCCATACTGCTCCTTGATGGACTGCAATGTCATCAGGGAGGCGCGGGTACGCTTGTCAAACATGGTCGGAATGATGGTGTAGCGGAACTTCTCCCGCTTGGAGCGCTGCATGATCTCGAAGGTCTTCATCATCCGCTCCAGCCCCTTGAGGGCCAGGAATTCGGTCTGCACCGGCACCAGGATGCGATCGCAGGCCGCCAGCGCGTTCACCATCATGACCCCCAGCACCGGCGGACAGTCGATGAGCACGTAGTCGAACTGATCCTGCACCCGCAGCAGAGCGCGCTTGAGCACCAGCCCCATCCCTTCCCGGTTGCCCATCACCCGATCCAGCGTGGCCAGGGTAATCGAGGCAGGCAGCAGGCTGATGTTCTCGAATCGGGTCTTGAGGGTCATCCGGTTGACCAGCTCGGCGCTGGGTTTGGCCGCCTGGAACAACTCGTACAGGGTGCCTTCCAGCCTGTCCGAGTCGAAATCGAGATAGGAGGTCAGGGAGGCGTGGGGGTCGGTGTCGATCAGCAGTACCCGCTGGCCACGCTGGGCCAGAATGCCCGCCAGGGAGACGACCGTGGTGGTTTTACCGACTCCACCTTTCTGATTGGCAACCGTCCAAACAATCACTGTATCAATCCTGCCTTGTTGTTATGCGTATGCCCCCACCGGGCAGCGCGATCACCCTGATCTTTTCACTGTCGACACTCTGCGGTGCGTCCTGCACCGGTGCCACCGTCAGCGGTTTGACGGGGGCTGGCGGCACCCAGGCGAACCTGGATATGGCGACCACCACCTTGCGATTCTGTAATCGTCCCTGCTCGGTGCCATTGTCGACGAAGGGGGAAAACTCTCCGTACGCCTCGTAGGCGAGCCGACCGGGAGCCACCCCCTTGCCCACCAGGGCATTGAGCACTGCCTCGGCACGGGCCGCTGACAATGTCCAGTTGGAGCGGAAAATTTCGTTGTTTATCGGTTGGTTATCCGTGTAGCCCCGCACCCTGACATAGTTATCGACCGGTTTGAGAATACCTGAAAGCGTATCGAGCACGGGTGCGGCATTGCTCCCCAGAAAAGCGCTGCCACTGTTGAACAGGAGACCTGAACTCAGCTCCACCGTCAGCCAGTTGTCATCCTGCGCAAGCTTCACCACCCCTGCATCGACCAGGGCGCCCATGGACTCCTGGATCTGCATGTCGATCTGCGCAAGAGCCGTGCCATCTTGCGAGACGGGCGTGCCCGTGATGGGTGCCCGCGAGGGGGACGCAGAGGCCTGGCTCTCCAGCAGGCTGGGGGCGGCCGAGACCGGGTTGTCCAACAAGGAATTGCCCCGCCCTTCCAGCAGACCATCGCTGCGCGGCGCCTGGTTGAAGGCCTGGGTCATGCCCTCGATGACGGCGCGGTACTCCTCCTTGTTGACGATGGCAACGGAGTAGAGCACCACAAAAAGGGCGAAGATGAGCGTCATGTAATCGGCATAGGAGACCAGCCAGCGATCGAGATGCTCTCGCCCTTGCAGGTGCAAACGATAGCGCTTGCGCATGGCTACTCCCCTTTCAGATAAGCCCGTAACCGCCTTTCAACCTGCGGGCCGTTCTCCCCGTGGGCGATGGCCAGAAGCCCCTCCAGGGTCATCTCCTGATAGAGGCCGTAATGGTAGTGGAAGGCGCGCAGCCGATTCGCAATCGGCAGATAGAGCAAGTTGGCAAAGCCCACCCCGTAGATGGTGGCGACGAAGGCCACGGCAATGCCCGCCCCCAGGGTGCCTGGTTCCTCCAGATGAAACATGGCCTGGATGAGGCCAATCACGGCCCCGATGATGCCGATGGTGGGACTGTACCCCCCCATGGACTCGAACACCCTGGCCGAGTGCTCGTTGCGCTCCTGCTCGATGTCGATGTCCGCCTCCAGCAAGCTGCGGATATCCTCGATGGAGACGCCATCCACAATCATGGAAAGCCCCTGGCGGGTGAAGGGATCGGGCTCGGCCTCGGCCTGGTTTTCCAGCGCCAGCAAGCCTTGCTGGCGGGCGAACTGGGCCCACGCCTTCAGGCGCTCGGCCTGCTCCGCAAGATCCAGCTGCGGCGGAAACAGCATCCAGGTTGCCTGCCTCAGGGCACTGAGCAGGTACTTGCGGGGAGTCTGCAAGATCACCGCCCCCCAGGTTCCCCCGACGACGATGACAAAGGCCGGGCCATCCAGCAGGGTCAGCAGGCTCCCGCCATGCCACCACTGGGCGATGGCGACGGCCCCCAGCGCCAGCACCAGGCCGAGCATGCCCATGGTCAGCGACCCAACTCGACCAGAATGCGCTGGGCCACCCGATCCAGCGGCAGGGATTCGCTTGCTATGCCCGCCTTGGCAACGGCCTGGGGCATGCCATAGACCACGCAGGAGGCTTCATCCTGCGCCCAGATGGTCGCCCCCTGCTCCTTGAGCAGACGGGCACCGTCGCGGCCATCCGCGCCCATGCCGGTCAGGACGATGGCCAGCACCTTGTCGCCATAGGTCTTGGCGGCGGAGGCGAAGGTGATGTCCACGCAGGGTTTGTAGTTGACCTTGTCATTGCCATCGATGATGCGAAGACGGGCACCGGGCCCGCGCCCTTCCAGCAACATCTGCTTGCCACCGGGGGCAAGATAGGCCTGACCCGGTTTGAGCACGTCGCCATCCTGCGCCTCCTTGACGCCTATCTGGCACAGCCCGTTGAGGCGGGCGGCAAAGGCAGCGGTGAAGGTGGCCGGCATGTGCTGGATCAGCAGGATGGGATGAGGGAAATCTCCCGGCAGCTTGGTCAGCACGTTCTGCAGTGCCACCGGCCCGCCGGTGGAGGTACCGATGGCAACCAGCTGGTAACTCTTGCCACTGCGCTTGAACGCGGCGGGAGCCGCCGCTGCCCGCGCAGGCTCGGGCTGGCGTTCGGCCAAGGGACGATTCAGGGTCCCCGTGACGGCGGGCCGGACGGCAGGCTCGGGGGCTCGGGGCCGGGTGGCCATCAGGAAGCGTTTGCGGGCGATCTCCTTGACCCGCTGCTGCAGCAGGTTGACGGCTTCGTCCTTGTCGCGGGCGATGTCTTCAAACTTCTTGGGCAGAAAATCGAGGGCGCCCGCATCCAGCGCATCCAGGGTTGCCTTGGCTCCCTCGTGGGTCAGGGAGGAGAACATCAGGATGGGGGTCGGACACTTGGCCATGATCTCGCGCACGGCGCTGATGCCGTCGAGCACCGGCATTTCAATGTCCATGGTAATGACGTCTGGCCGCAACTGCTGCGCCTTGTCTACCGCCTCCCGCCCGTTCTGGGCCGTGTCGATCACCGTCATCAGGGGATCCTGATTGATGATTTCGCTGACCCGACGGCGGAAGAAACTCGAATCGTCGACCACTAATACCTTGACTGCCATTGTTATTCTTTTAACTCCTTGAGCCTGGCGCTCAGTGGCGACGGGCATAGGCCTTGAGCAGGCTGGGCACATCCAGAATGAGGGCGATGCCGCCGTCGCTGGTAATGGTGGCGCCAGCCATGCCGGGGGTACCTTGCAGCAGGTTGTCCAGGGGCTTTATCACCACCTCTTCCTGACCGATGAGGTTGTCTACCACGAAGCCGACCTGCTGGGTGCCGATCTGGACGATGACCACGTGGCCCTGGTCCTGGCGGGCCGTCTTGCCGGCACCGCGTACCAGCCACTTGTGCAGGTAGAACAGCGGAATCGCCTTGTCACGGACGATGATGGTGAGCTGGCCATCCACCACGTTGGCCTTTTTCAGATCCAGGTGGAAAATCTCATTCACGCAACCGAGGGGCAGGGCGAAGGTCTGCTGACCCACCTCCACCATCAGGGTCGGCAGAATGGCCAGGGTCAGGGGAACCTTGATCTCGAGACGGGTGCCCTTGCCCCAGGTGGAATCGATGTGCACCGAGCCATTGAGGCTGACGATGCTGGTCTTCACCACGTCCATGCCCACTCCACGGCCGGAGATGTCGGAGATCTCCGACTTGGTGGAGAAGCCGGGGGCGAAGATCAGGTTGTAGGCATCGTTGTCGCTCATGCGCGCCGCGCTGTCAGCATCGAGCACGCCACGGCTGATGGCGATGGACTTGAGCTTCTCCGGGTCCATCCCTGCGCCGTCATCCTCTATGCAGAGCAGAATGTGGTCCCCTTGCTGGGAGGCGCTCAGGGTGATGGTGCCCTGACGGGGCTTGCCCGCCTTCTCGCGCACGTCCGGCATCTCGACGCCATGGTCGCAGGAGTTGCGCACCAGGTGAACCAGGGGGTCGGCCAGGGCCTCCACCAGGTTCTTGTCCAGATCCGTGTCCTCACCCACCATCACCAGCTCGATCTCCTTCTTGAGGGTACGAGCCAGATCGCGCACCACGCGCGGGAAGCGGCCGAATACTTTCTTGATAGGCTGCATGCGGGTCTTCATGACCGCGCCCTGCAGATCGGCGGTCACGACGTCGAGGTTCGCGACAGCCTTGGACATCTCTTCGTCATTGCTGGCGATGCCGAGGCTCACCAGGCGGTTTCTCACCAGCACCAGTTCGCCCACCATGTTCATGATGACGTCCAGGGTCTTGGTATCCACCCGCACCGTGGTATCGCTCTGTACCGCGCTGCTCTCGGCGGGAGCGGCCTGCTTGGCAGGGGCGGCCCTGGCTGGCGCTGGGGGCTCTGCCGGCGCGGGTTTGGCGGCCACTGGCGCCTTGGGCGGCGTCACCGGGGCTGCGGGGGCAGCGGGTGCCGGGGCCTTGGGTTCGGGAGCGGGCGCAGGAGCAGGTGCCAGACTGTGCTGGGGCGCCTGGCCACGGCCGTGCAGTTCATCCAGCAGGCGCTCGAACTCATCGTCGTCGATGAGCTCGTCCACCTCTTTCTGGACCGACTGCAAAGGTGCCAGATCGGGGGCACCACCGTGCTGGCCCTGACCATGGAGCTGGTCGAGCAGGGCTTCGAATTCGTCGTCTGTGATGTCACCTGAACCGCTCAGCACGGGGGCGGCAGAGACCGTTGGCGCTTTGCCGACACCGTGCAGCTCATCGAGCAGGCGTTCAAATTCGTCGGCGGAGATCTCGTCGATGGAGCCACCGCCATTGACGGCGACAGGCGCCACCTCGGCGATGACCTCGGGTTCTGGTACGGGTTCGGGCTCAGGCTCGGGTGCTGGCTGGGCCGCCACGCTGGCGGTACGCAGCTGCTCCTGCCCTTCCGGCTTGCACAGCTCGTGCAGATCGTGCAGCAGATCGGGAGAAGCGGGGCTTATCTCTTCGCGGTTCTGGACCTGGGCAAACATGACGTTGATGGCATCCAGCGCCTGCAAGATGACATCCATCAGCTCGGCACTGAGGGTCCGCTTGCCGTTGCGCAGCATGTCGAACAGGTTCTCGGCACCGTGACAGACATCCACCAGTTCGGTGAGGGAGAGGAAACCCGCTCCCCCCTTGACGGTATGGAAGCCGCGGAAGATGGCGTTCAACAGGTTCTTGTCATCGGGCCGCTTTTCCAAGTCGACCAGTTGTTCAGACAACTGTTCCAATATTTCTGATGCTTCGACCAAAAAGTCTTGCAGTATGTCTTCATCAACTTCGAAGGCCATGCGTCACTCCATTAGAATCCCAGGCTAGACAGCAGATCGTCCACATCATCTTGACCATTGACCACATCTGAGCGGGTCTGCGGGTTCATGATGGGGCCTTCCGCCTCGATGCCGCTCACTGGCAGGCTACGTGCCGAATTGTCGCTAACGCCCTCACCGAACATGGTCAGCATCTCTATCAACTTCGTTTCAACTTCCTGCACCAGTTTGATCACCTTGCGGATCATCTGACCGGTCAGGTCCTGGAAATCCTGAGCCATCAGAATTTCCGTCAGCAGTTGTCGTAACTTATCGGCATCCGTCTCAGAAGCCTTAATAAAATCATTCAGTTGATGGCACAGCGCCTTGAATTGACCCAGCTCGAGATCCCGGCTCATCAGGGCATTCCAGTTGGGCATGACCAGCTGAATGTTGTCGTTGAGTCGATCGGCGATGGGAAGGCTTGCCTCGACCGCATCCATGGTGCGATTGGCCGCCTTGTCCGTCATGTCGATGACATAGCTCAGACGCTCCCGGGCATCCGGGATCTCATGGGTGGCCAGGTCGGGGATCCTGGGATCCAGGCGAAAATCCTGCAATGAGTTGTGCAATTGGCGGGTCAGCTGCCCCACCTTGTCAAACAGGGCCGCCGCATTGGGGGCGCACACATCGGCGAGGATGGTATCGGCCTGTTCAAACTCTTCCCGCTCCAGGTGGGCAACCAGCATCCTTGCCTGGTCAAGCGAGATCATGGCACTCGTTTTGGCCTTCATCCCTGCCGCTCCTTAGCCGATACGTTCAAAGATTTTGTCGAGCTTCTCTTTGAGGGTGGCAGCGGTGAACGGCTTGACGATATAGCCATTGACCCCGGCCTGGGCGGCTTCGATGATCTGCTCGCGTTTGGCTTCGGCAGTCACCATCAGAACCGGCAGGTGCTTGAGCTTGTCGTCGAGGCGAATCGCCTTGAGCAGGTCGATGCCCTGCATGCCGGGCATGTTCCAGTCGGTGACCACGAACTGGAAGTCGCCATTTTTCAGCATCGGCAACGCCGTGTTGCCATCGTCTGCTTCATGGGTATTGTTGTATCCCAGGTCACGCAGCAAGTTCTTGATAATCCGGCGCATCGTTGAAAAGTCATCGACGATGAGGATTTTCATGTTCTTGTCCAAAGTTCCTCCTAAATAGCCGCCAAGACGGCTCACTTACATGATGCAGATCGCAGGTTTTATGGTGCGGATTATGCCTTAGAGTTGTGCTCCAGTGTAGCCAGTACAACCACTTATAAATTCCAATCTCGCAAACGGGCGCGCAGCCTGTGCATGGCCTGACTATGAATCTGGCTCACCCGAGACTCACTCACACTCAATACTTCACCGATCTCGCGCAGATTCAGCTCTTCATCGTAATAAAGGGACAGCACCAGCGCCTCCCGCTCCGGCAGGCGGGCGATGTGCTCCGCCAGGGCCCCCTGGAAGCGCTCGGCCGCCAGATCGTCGAATCCTCCCTGACCGTTGCCTTCATCGGGATGACCGATGACATCTTCGCTGACGCCCAGATCCTCGATGCCGATGATCTTGCCGCAGGAGACATCCTGCAGCATGGCATGGTACTCCCCGAGGGACACCCCCATATTGGCGGCCACCTCGGTGTCTCTGGCATCCCGGCCATGGGCCTGCTCCACGTTCTCGATCGCTTCTGCGATGGCACGGCTGTTGCGGTGCACCGAACGGGGCACCCAGTCCCCACGGCGGATCTCGTCGAGCATGGCACCACGGATGCGGATGCCGGCATAGGTTTCAAAGCTGGCGCCCTTGCTGCCGTCAAAGTTGCGGGAAGCTTCGAGCAGCCCAATCATACCTGCCTGGATCAGGTCATCCAGCAAGACACTGCTTGGCAGGCGAGCCAATAAATGCTGGGCAATCCGCTTGACCAGCGGAGCGTGTCGCTCAACCAGCACGTAGGAATCCTGATGACGCAAGTATGCTTGGGCTTTATTCACGGGAGTCTTCCTGTGTTATGACCGGCTTTTGCAACAAGTTTTCCAGGAAAAATTCGAGGTGGCCGCCCGGCTGATTCGGGATGGGCCAGCTCGCCGCCTTGTTCGCCAGGGCACGAAATGCCAGGGCGGCAGGGGATTTTGGAAACGCTTCAACTATCAGTTTCTGCTTGCGCACCGCGGCCCGCAGGTTGGTGTCGTAAGGCACGCAGGCCACCAGTTCCAGGGAGGTATCCAGGAAGCGGTCGGTGACCCGGGTCAGCTTGGCGAACAGCTCCTGCCCCTCGCGCAGGGAGCGGACCATGTTGGCCACCACCTTGAAGCGGAACACACCGTGATCCTTGGAGAGGATCTTGATGAGCGCGTAGGCATCCGTGATGGAGGTGGGTTCATCGCACACAACCACCATGATGTCCTGGGCGGCACGGGTGAAACTCAGCACCATGTCGGAAATCCCCGCCGCCGTGTCCACCAGCAACACGTCCACCTGGGTCTTCATCTCGCTGAAGGCGCGGATGAGCTCGGCATGTTGTACCGGGGAGAGCTCGACCATGGACTGGGTGCCCGAGGTGGCCGGCACTATCATCATGCCGTAGGGCCCCTCGACGATGATGTCGTCTATGGTGCACTCCCCGGCCAGCACATGGGAGAGGTTGCGATGCACCCTCAGCCCCAGCATGACGTCGACGTTGGCCAGACCAAGGTCGGCATCCAGCACCAACACCCGCTTGCCCTGGGCGGCCATGGCTCCCGCCACGTTCAGGGTCACGTTGGTCTTGCCGACGCCCCCCTTGCCTCCGGACACGGCGATCACTTTCACTCGATTGTTTTGACGCATTTTGCGCAGACCACTCGCCTGATCCATATACATGTTACTCATAAAACTCCGAATCTTCGGATTCGCCAAAACCCGATCCCCAGAAATAGGGATCTTCTGCTTCCCGTTCCAGCGACCCCATGGCGGCACCGACCAGCAGCGCCGCGTTGGCAACTTGAATATCTTCCGGCACCCGTTGCCCGTCGGTGATGTAACTGATGGGCAGGGCGTTTTGAATGCACACGTTGATCACTTCACCCAGATTCAGGCTCTCGTCGAGCTTGGTCAGAATGCAGCCGGAGAGCGGAATGCGCCGGAAGTGATCCACCGCCTCCTGCATCACACGTCGCTGGGAGGTGGCCGACATGACCAGATAACTGCGGATACGCACCTTGGCATTCTTCACCAGGGTGTCGAGCTGTTCGGTCAGGCGGATATCCCGCTGCCCCACCCCGGCGGTGTCGATGAGCACCAGCCGGCGATGGCGGAACTGATAGAGGGCACTGGCCAGCTCTTCGGCGTCCCGCACCTGACGCACCGGGCAACCCATGATGCGACCATAGGTCTGCAGCTGTTCGTGGGCCCCGATCCGGTAGTTGTCCGTGGTAATGAGCGCCACCTGCTCGGCGCCATACTTCATGGCAAAGCGGGCCGCCAGCTTGGCGATGGTGGTGGTCTTGCCCACCCCGGTCGGTCCGAGCAGGGCCACCGCCCCTCCCTGACGCAGGATCTCGTCCTCGCTGATCTTGAGCTGGGCCGTCAGCACCTCGGCCAGCTGGGCCATGGCCTGATGGATCGGCATGTCTTCGGGGATGAGGCCCGCCAGCTGATCGGCGAAGGCGTCGTCGAACCCCATCTTCTTGAGTTCCTTGATGAGCAGGGCGCGCATGGGTTCGCGGCGCTCCACCTCCTGCCACATCAGGCCGGAGATCTGGTGCTCCAGCAACTTGCGGATGCTGGCCATCTCCTTGCGCATCCCCTCCATCTCCTGATCCCGCTGGGCGGACTGAGCCTGGCGCGGGGCGGCGGCAGGACGGGCCTTGGGCTTGGCGGGCTCGGGAGCGGCGCCCCACTGGCCCTGTTCGGCCAGGGTTCTGGGAGCACTGGCCGCGCCCGCCAGTCCGGCGGACTGGGTGCCGGCAGCGCCATTGGCGGGCCAGGAGGCCGAGGCTGGCTGACCGTTGCCCGCTCCGCTGCCAGACCATGATCCCGGGGCGGCATTGCCACCCGCCGGGTTGGCCGGATTGAGCTTCTGCTGGCGTGCCAGCAGGGCCGCCAGGGTATCGGCGTAGTATTCGTTCTGTTCCTTGGGTGGCGCCGACCTCGTCATCTGTTTGCCCGCAGACGAGATATTGACGCTCTCTTCATTCAACTGACGGCGAACCGGCGCGTCTTTGGGCCCCGGTACCTGGGATTGATAATCGACGGCCGCGACTATCTCCACCCCACCGGTGACCTTTTTGTTGGACATGATGACGGCATCGGGTCCGAGAGTCTCCTTGACCTCGGCCAGCGCCGTGCGCATGTCTTTGGCAAAAAACCGCTTAATCTTCACCCGTCATCTCCGCTAACTAGCCCTGTCCCACCGCACTGACGATGCGGATCTGCTTGTCGTCAGGCACTTCCTGATAGGACAGCACGCGTAATCCAGGAATGGCATTCTTGACAAATTTCGCCAGGGTATTGCGCAATATCCCCGATGTCAGAAGCACGGCCGGCTGGCCTTCCAGTTCTTGTCGTTGAGTGGCTTCCACCAGGGAGCGTTGCATCCGCTCCGCCAGTCCCGGTTCGATACCGGCGCCATCTCCCCCACCTGCTTGCAGGGATTGATGCAATATACGTTCCAGTTCTGGTGACAAGGTGATCACCGGCAGCTCGGGCTCGGGGCCGGCAATCTCCTGCACAATCAATCTGCGCAGGGCTATCCGGCAGGCTGCGGTCAGCACTTCCGGGTCCGGGCTGCGGGGCGCATATTCCACGAGGGTCTGCAGGATAGTGCGCATATCGCGAATTGGCACGCCTTCATTGAGCAAATTCTGCAATACCTTCACCAGGTTGCCCATGCTTATCACCTCGGGAACCAGTCCTTCCACCAGCTTGCTCTGATGCTTCCCTATCATGTCGAGCAGTTGTTGCACCTCGTCATGACCCAGCAGCAGCGCCGCATGGTTGGAGAGGATCTGGCTCAGGTGGGTAGCCACCACGGTGGCCGCATCGACCACGGTGTAGCCAAGGGTCTGGGCCTGGGAGACCTGCTCCTTGGCGACCCAGACCGCCTCCAGCCCGAACGCCGGATCCTGGGTAGCGATACCGTGGATCTGGCCGAACACCTGCCCCGGGTTGATGGCCATCTCCTTGTCGTGATAGACGGTGGCTTCCCCCGTGCTCACGCCCATCAGGGTGATGCGGTACTGGTTGGGGGCAAGATCCAGGTTGTCGCGAATGTGGACGGCAGGCACCAGAAAGCCCAGCTCCTGGGAGAGCTTCTTGCGCACCCCCTTGATCCGGTTGAGCAGCTCGCCCCCCTGATTCTTGTCCACCAGAGGTATCAGCTGATAACCCACCTCCAGGCCGATGATGTCCACCGGCATGACATCGTCCCAGCTGAGATCCTTCTGCTCCACCGGGGCATCCCCCTGGGCCGGCATGAGTTCGCCGCTCGCCGCCTTCGCCTTGTTCTGCTTCTCGCGGCGCAGCAGCCACCAGGCGCCCGCCGCCGCCACCGCCCCCAGGCTCAGGAAAGCCAGGTGCGGCATGCCGGGCACGCTGCCCATCATCAGCAGGATGCCGGCGGAGATCACCAGCGCCTTGGGATTTTCGAACAGTTGGCCGAGTACCGCTGTCCCCATGTCCTGGTCGGTATTCTGACGGGTGACGATGATGGCTGCGGCAATGGAGAGCAGGAGCGAGGGGATCTGGGCGACCAGACCGTCACCGATGGCGAGCAGGGTATAGACCTGGGCCGCTTCGCCGAAGGTGAGCTGGTGCTGCATCATGCCGATGATGAAGCCGCCGATGATGTTGATGAAGAGGATCATGATGCCGGCGATGGCATCCCCCTTCACGAATTTGGAGGCACCGTCCATGGAGCCGTAGAAGTCCGCTTCCTGAGTCACGTCCTGACGGCGCTTCTTGGCCTCTTCCTGGTTGATGAGACCGGCGTTCAGGTCCGCATCGATGGCCATCTGCTTGCCGGGCATGGCGTCAAGGGTGAAGCGGGCGCTCACCTCGGAGATCCGGCCCGCACCCTTGGTGACCACCACGAAGTTGATGATCACCAGGATCATGAAGACGATGATGCCCACGGCATAGTTGCCGCCGATCACCACGTTGCCGAACGCCTCGATCACATGGCCTGCCGCCGCGCTGCCGTTGTGGCCTTCCAGCAACACCACCCGGGTGGAGGCGACGTTGAGGGCGAGCCGCAGCAGGGTGGCAATCAGCAAGACGGTGGGGAAGGCGGCAAATTCCAGGGGGCGGCGGGTATAGACCGCCACCAGCAGCACCACGATGGAGAGGGCGATATTGAAGGAAAAGAGGATATCCAGCATCAGGGGCGGAATGGGGAGTACCACCATCCCCAGAGAGGCCAATACCAGCAGCGGCGTCCCTACCCCTCTGCTGAGCAGCCACTTGTACTCTTTGAAACGGCCCAGTCCCGCTTTGAATCCCATCGTGCTTCTCAATAATAAACTGCCAATAGCGGATTAAAGCAAATATCAAGCCAAGGATTCAATATATTGATTTATAAGGTTTTTATTTTCACGCTGTCAGAAGTCCGTCGTTGGCGTCACGGGGAATGGTGACAGGAGGGAAGCTACCTTCACCAAGCAGGCCAAAGGCCAGCCCAGGCCATGGGGCGAGGCGTCGCGCCTCGACAGGGAGATTGCGGCCTTGTTTGCGACACAAGGGAGAGATCGGATGGTGGCCGCTTTATTTGCGAAACACGGGGCACAAGGGAGAGCACCCGGGATCAGGCTGCCACCACTGCGTTATTTGCGAAACTCGGGTGGAATGGGCAGATCCTTGGCGATGGGGGTCGGGCGCCGGCCGCGGCCACGGCGGAACTTCTTGAGCTGATAGACATAGGCCAGCACCTGGGCGACGGCGGCGAAGAGCCCCTCCGGGATCTCCTGGCCAATCTCGGTGGCGTGGTAAAGGGCCCGGGTGAGCGGCGGGGAGGACATGACGGGGATGTCGTATTCGCGCCCGATCTCCCGGATCTTCATCGCCACCTCGTCGACCCCCTTGGCCAGTACCTTGGGCGCCGCCCCCGGCTTGCCCGCATCGTATTTGAGCGCCACCGAGTAGTGGGTCGGGTTGGTGATGATCACATCGGCCTTGGGGACATCCCCCATCATGCGGCGCATGGCCATCTGCATCTGCAACTGGCGTATCCGCCCCTTGACCTCGGGCTTGCCTTCGCTGTCCTTGAACTCGTCCTTGATCTCCTGCTTGGTCATCTTGAGCTGGCGATTGTGGTTCCAGCTCTGGAACGGCACATCGATGGCGACAATGGGGATCAGGGCGCAGCAGAGGATGATCAGCATCCAGAGCAGCAGGTCCAGGGCATCGACGATGCCGCCGGGAAAGCCCTCAAGAGAGAGATTCAGCAGATGGTTGAACTGGCTTGACAGCATCCACCAGGCGAACAGACTGATAAACACCACTTTTGCGATGGATTTGACAAGTTCCACCAGGGATTGCACCCCGAACATCCTTTTGATGCCGCTCAGGGGGCTCAGCTTGCTCCACTTGGGCAGCATGGCCTCGGAGGAGAAATTCATCCCGCCGAGCAGGGTGTTGCCGACGAAGGCGGCGATGATCACCAGCATGAACAGCAGCCCCAGAGGCTGGATCAGCTCCCCCAGCAGGGCAGGCACCATGGCCCCCATGGCATTGGGGTCGAACGCCTGATCCCGGTCCAGGGTAAAGCCCATGGTGAGTACCTTGATCATGGCCCCTGCCAGACTCTCCTTGATCATCAGGAGGCCGAACACGGTCGCCAGCAGGACGCTGGCGGTACCCAGCTCCTTGGAACGTGCAATCTGCCCTTTTTCCCGGGCTTGTTGCAGTCGTTTGCCCGTGGGTTGTTCTGTGCGTTCCTGATCGGTATCAGCCATGCTGGCCTCCTGCCGGCATCAGCCGACTGGCGGCCCGCCAGACTGGCAGCAAAAGGGCCGCAACCGGGAGGGCCTCAGTCATGCTGGCCCCCGAAGCACTGGACGTTGATGAGCTCGCAGCTGGTCTCCTGCACCCGCTCCCAGAGCGCGTCGAAGTGCCCCATGAAGCCACCTATGGTGAGCCAGAGGATGAACAGGCCCGACATCATGCTGACCGCAAAGCCGATGCTGAAGATGTTGAGCTGGGGGGCCGCACGGGTCATCACCCCGAACGCGAAGTTGATCAGCAGCAGGGCGATGATGGCCGAAAGCGCCATCACCAGAGAAGCCTGATACATGACCCCGAGAAAGCTCACCAGGCTGCGGATGGCAGGCAGGGTGAGCCCGCTGTCAGATACCGGCAGGGTTTCGAAACTCAGCACCACCATGCGCAGCATCAGCAGGTGGCCGTCCACCGCGAGAAACACCAGGGTCGCCAGCATCAGGTAGAACTGGCCCACCACGGGAGCCGACTGGCCGTTCATGGGATCCACCAGGGTGGCAAAGCCCAGGCTGGTCTGCATGGCGATGACCTGACCCGCCATCACGAAGGTCTCCAGCAGGAACTGGGTCATGAGGCCGAGCGCGATGCCGATGAGCAGTTGCTGCCCCAGCACCAGGAAGCTGCCGAGAGAGAAGAGCTCGATCTTCGGCATCGGGGGCAGCAGGGGGGCGATGATGAGGGTGATCGCCAGCGCCAGGCCGATGCGGATATGGGCCGGGGCGAGCCGGCTGCCAAAGACCGCCATCACCATCAGGAGACTGCTCACCCGGGCCAGGGGCCAGAGGATGGAGGAGAGCCACTCCATGATGAGCGCCGTGGTGTAGGTCATGACAGCAACACTCCCGGCACGGGCAGGCCAACGGGAGGACGCAGGCCCCGGTCTGCCTCGGCCAGAGCGAAAGGGTGGCCCTTGGCTGGCATCAGCCCACCACCTCGGGGATCTGGCTCACCATCAGCTGGAAGAAGTCCATCAGACTCTGCAATCCCCAGTGAGCCCCCGCCCCCAAGGCCAGCAGGGTGACCACCAGACGGGGCAGGAAGCTCAAAGTCTGTTCGTTGATGGAGGTGGCGGCCTGGAAGATGGCGACCACCAACCCCACCATCAGGCTCGGCAAGATCACGGCACACACCATGATGGTCACCAGCCAAAGCGCCTCGCGAAAGACGTCGACGAAGGTTTCAGGACTCATTGCTCGCTCCTTGTGATGGGTTTGCCCAGGGCCGCATCCTCCCGGCCTCCTCCTTCGAGAGGAAGAGAGGCCTCGCGCCCTCCCCGAGTGAAGGGGAAAGCCGGGGGAGGGTCTGCCCTCCCCTAACCACCCGAGCCCAGCCCGAAGCTGGTGGCCAGGGAGCCCAGAATGAGGTTCCAGCCATCCACCATGACGAACAGCATCAGCTTGAACGGCAGGGAGACCAGCATGGGGGAGAGCATCATCATCCCCATGGCCATCAGGATACTGGCGACCACCAGATCGATGACCAGGAAGGGCAGAAACAGCATGAAGCCTATCTGGAAGGCGGTCTTGAGCTCGCTGGTGACAAAGGCCGGGATCAGCACCCGCAGCGGCACGTCCGCAGGCTCGGCCACCTGCACGTTCGCTATCTCCATGAAAGTATTGAGATCCTTGACCCGGGTCTGGGCCAGCATGAACTGGTGAATGGGCAGCTCCGCCTTCTCCAGGGCCTCCTTGGCCCCGATGGTCTCGGCCAGATAGGGCTGCAGCGCCTCGTTGTTGATGCGATCCAGCACCGGCGACATGATGAAAAACGACATGAAGAGGGCGATGCCGATCAGCACCTGGTTGGAGGGGCTCTGCTGCAGACCGATGGCCTGGCGCAGGATGCCGAGCACCACGATGATCCGGGTGAAGGAGGTCATCATGATCACCATGGCCGGCAGGAAGGAGAGCGCGGTCATCAACGCCAGCACCTGCAGGGTCAGGCTGTACTCCTGACTGCCATCCGCCATGGTCTTGACGGTGAGTGCCGACATGCCGTCCTGGGCCATCGCCAGAGGCGAGAGCACCAGGGAGAGCAGTGCCAGCCACCGGGTCCAGTTAACGTTTTTCATGCTTGCCCATCAGTTTGCCCAGTTGCTCGGAGAACGCCTGAGGCTGGCTCTCGTCCAGCGGCTCCTCCAGGCGATAGAGGAAGTTGACCTGCTGCGGCGTCACCCCGACCAGCAGTTGCTGGCCGCCCACCTTGACCACCATCAGCTTCTCCTTGTAGCCAAGGGGCAGGGTGGCGATGATCTTCATATGGCCCCCTCCCATCACCTGGGAAAGCTTGCTCTTCTTGAGCAGGAAGCCGAGCACCAGGATGAGGCCGATCACCATCAGGCTGGAGAGCAGCCAGGAGGTGAGGCTGGGGGGATTCGCCCCTACCCCCGGGTTGGCCAGGGCAGGCAGGGAAAACAGCCACAACGGGAGCACACGGATCATTTGAGCTTCTTGATCCTTTCAATCTGGCTGATGACGTCGGTAAGGCGGATACCGAACTTGTCATTCACCACCACCACCTCGCCGTGGGCGATCAGGGTGCCGTTGACCAGCACGTCCAGGGGTTCACCCGCCACCCGATCCAGCTCCACCACCGAGCCCTGGTTCAGTTGCAGCAGGTTGCGAATGCTGATCTGGCTGCGGCCCACTTCCATGGCGATGGTCACCGGGATGTCCAGAATGGTGTCCAGCTTGCGCCGCTCTTCGGCGCTGATAGGGGCTTCGTCCTTCAACTCCTCCAGGGGGGCAGGCTTGGCTTCGGCCGTGACCTGCTCCTCCAGTGCGGCCGCCCAGGCGTCAGCCATCAAATCCTGCTCGTCATCGGTTCCGCTCATCTTCAATTCCTCAGTGTTGCAACACCTCCCCTGGGGGAGGATCAATCAGGGTGTTTGTCAGAGATGCTTCGTTCGAGCTCTTCCAGCTCGGCTTCGCCATCAATGCGCACGCCCCCGCGGGTCACCAGATGCATCTCTGTCTTGACCCCGTCAGGGCGCTTGATTTTGTCGGTGATCTTGAGCGCCACGTTCTCCTTGGTGCGCCCCATCTTGGCGTGGAAGGTGGGCAGATCCTCCACAAAGACCAGCAGGTTCTCCGGCATCTCCACCGGGATGATGTCCCCGGGTCTGAGCTCCATCAGCTCACGCAAGGAGAGCTCGGTCTCCAGCAGCTTGGCCTTGAGCTCCACCTTGACGTCCATGATCTCGTCGCGCAGGGCCTTGCTCCAGCGCACGTCGGTATCCCCCTTGTCGCTCTGCACCCCCGCATCCAGCAGTTCGCGGATGGGTTCCAGCATGGAGTAGGGCATGGCCACGTGGAAGTCGCCGCCACCGCCGTCCAGCTCGATGTGGAAGGAGCTCACCACGATCACCTCGGTGGGGCTGACGATGTTCGCCATGGCCGGGTTCACTTCGGAGTCGAGGTATTCAAAGCCCACGTCCATCACCGGCGCCCAGGCATCCTTGTAGTCCTCGAACACCAGCTTGAGCAGCATCTGGATGATGCGCCGCTCGGTGGGGGTGAATTCCCGCCCCTCGATCTTGGCGTGGTAGCGGCCATCACCGCCAAAGAAGTTCTCCACCAGGATGAAGACGAGCCGCGCCTCCATGGTGATGAGCGCCGTCCCCTTGAGGGGGCGGAAACGCACCATGTTCAGGCTGGTGGGCACAAACAGGGTGTGGACATATTCGCCGAACTTGAGCATCTGCACGCCGTTGATGGAGACCTCGGCGGTGCGCCGCATCATGTTGAACAGGCTGATGCGCATGTGGCGGGCAAACCGTTCGTTCACCAGCTCCAGGGTCGGCATGCGGCCGCGGACGATGCGGTCCTGGGAGGAGAAGTCGAACTGGGCGATACCAGGATCCCCGGCTGCTCCCAGCTCCTCCTCCTCGACATCGTCGACGCCGTGCAGCAGGGCATCAATCTCGTCCTGACTTAACAGATCGCTCACGCTTCACCTTTCATTGCATGACAAAGCCGGTAAACAGCACTTGTTCGATTACGGGAGAAGAGACCAGGTCGTTCAGCACCCGGCGGCACTCTTCCAGCGAATCCTAACGCAGCTTCTCCTTGCCCTCGAAGGTCATCAGCTGTTCGGCGGTCGCCGAGCTGAAGACCCGCAGCAAGGTGCCTTCGATCAGGGGAATGTTCTGTTTGGCCAGGGTTTCGTCGGCGGTGCCGCGCACCATCAGCTGGATCTTGATCTGCACCAGCCGATCCCGCTGGCCTCCCGCCACGTTGAACACGAAGGGACGGGGCATGCCCACATAGAGCGAGGGCTGGGGCGTGTTCGCCTCCGGCTTGGCCTCGCTCTTTTCGGCAGCGGGCTCATCCCCACCGACGAGCATGAACCAGGCGCCGGCGCCGCCCCCGCCAAGGAGCACGACGGCCAGGGCGACTATCATGATCAGCTTCTTTTTCTTGCCTGCCGCCGGATCCTTCAGCGTCAGTTCGTTATCGTCTGCCATCCCTTGTCCACCCTAGTCTCAAACTTGTTCGGTATCATAAACTTACTTAAGAATGCATCAAGCATAGAAATCGATTCCGGCATCGTTTGCCGATTCCACCAGCAGCGTGAGGTTGCGAGCGCTCCCCTCGGCCTCTCTGCCATCGCTGCCGCCGCCATTTCCCCCCTGTCGCCCCTGGTCACCGAAACCGGACTGACCCTGGGAGGATGACTGCCCCTGCTGCTGGAAGGCTTGCTGCTGCGCCTGTTGTTGCACCACGGTCTGGCCGAGCTGGATCCCCTGCCCTGCCAGCATGTCGCGCAGGCGCGGCATGGCCTGCTCCAGCATCTCACGGGTCTGGCCATGCTGCACCACGAAGTGCACGCTGGCCTGGCTGGAGGCATCCATCTGGATTTGGATCTTCATCTTGCCAAGCCCCAGGGGGTCTAGCTGGATCTCCGCCTGTTGCAGCTTGTCCGCCAGCATCAGGTTCACCTTGTGGTGCAACTGCTCGGGGGCCTCAGGGGTCGCCAGCTTGAGGTGGGGCAGGCTCTGGGGCTCCCGTCTGACGGTCGACTCGGCCAGCGGTCGGTTCTCGCCGACCTGGCTCTGTGCCTGATGCAAAGGCTGGCTCCCCTCGGCGGGTTCACTGCCCTTGACCTCCATCCCCGACTGTTTTCCCAGCTCATCGAGCCGGGACTTGTCCACCGCGGGCTTCACCGACACGGCAGCGCCGGCGGCCACCACGGGGGCGCTCTCCATCTGGTCCAGGCCCGCCGAGAGGGCCGTCAGGGGGGCCTGTGCCCCCTGGGATTCATGACGAGCCAGGATCTGCGGCGCCACCTGCACGGGGGCCGGGTCTTCCGTCGTCACGGGCTGGCTGCTCCCTGCATTCACCGCAGGCTCGGCCCCTGCACGGGCTCCCTGCCCGCTCGCAGCCTCGGCCTGTCTGGCCTCACCGGCGACAGGGGCGTCCTTCTCTGCCCCTGCCGCCGTCGCGGGCGGGGCGGACTCCGGTGTGGCCGCAGGGGCCGGCCCCTGCGCCACCGTCCGGATCACGCCATCGCCATAGGCGCTGGCGGCACGGGAAGTGGTTGTCCCCTGTCCGGCCGACGCCAGGGGATCGGTCACCTGTGCCTCTTGCGATGAGTCAGCCCGGGTGACAGTGGGAGCCTGGGCGTTTTCTCCTGCCACTACTTTGGCGAGCAGGGCGGCACGCTCCTGACCCGAGAGAGGGGGCTCACCCCCCTTGGCATCCGGCTCCGCTCCCTTGCCAGCCATGGGCTGGCGGGTCACCCCGCCCTGGTCGGCCACGGCGGTGTCATCGGCCAAGGGGGGCTCTTCCGCCCCCAGCGGCAGAGCACCCTGACCGCTTGGCACGGCGCTGGCGCCTTGGGCCGCACCGGGAGCAGCCTTCGTTTTGTTCCCTTCATGCTGACGCTCTGGCGTCATCTGCGGCAGGGAGGCGCTCCCCTCTGCCGCCTCCACGCTCTCTGCCAACCCCACGTCCTCTGCCATTCCCACCCCCTCTGCCATCCCAGGCGCAGCGGCGCCAGGCGGCAAGGGGTTGCCGTCCACAGGCGCCGCCGCCTCACCGGCCATGGCGGGCGATGTCGGGGGCACCACCAGGCTCACATCCTGGCGCAGGGAGGCTTGCAACTGTTGCAGGAAGTCGTCGGGAGGCAGCTCGCCCTCGTCGTCCGCCCCCTTCAAGGAAGACGCGGACTCGGTGGCGGGCTCGTCAGACGCCAAAGATTTGGCAGCCGGGGCAAGCCCCTCCCGGGCGCCCTCGGCGGGGCCCGGGAGTGGTGGATTGCCCTGGCTGGCTGGCGCCTTGCCCATCAGCTGGGCCATGGCCATGGCTTGCGAGAAGGCGGCCTTGCCCTCGCCTGACGGCTGCACGCCCCCTTCGCCCCCGACGGTGGGAGCCAGCAGGGTGGCGCTGCCATCGGCAGAAGGCGCCTGGGGGAGAGTGCTAATCAAGGGGGTCTGTATCATGCTGGGATCCCTGACGACGATTCGGTGACGGCCGCACGTGCGGTCATGGCTTGGCCCATCGGCCTCGCATGACCGGAAGAAAGCAAATTACAGGCCAGATTGGTGATAACGACGCAGGATGGCGTAGTCATCCAGCATCTTCTGCTCCTGGCGCTGGGCCTTCTGGCGCACCTTGTCCGCCTTCTTCTCCAGCAGCAGCTCGACCGCCTTGCGCCGCTGCTGGGCTTCGAGCCACTGGGTGCGGCACTCGGCCAGTGCCTCGCGCACCTGCAACACCCCTTGGTACTGCTGGGTCGCCGCGTTTTCGAGCTTGTTGATGAAGGCGTGATACTGGCTGTTCTGCTGGGGGCTGATCCCCTGCAGACCGCGCTCCGTCCACTGCTGGTGGTAGATCTGGCGGTACTGGTTGAGGGCGTTTTGCTGATCCATGAACAGCTTGAGATCCTGCTGGGCCTTGGCCAGCGCCATGGCGGCCTGCTGTTCGGCCTCCTCCAGCCGACTCGCCAGCAACGTCAATCCTTTACTCATAAGGGCTCTCCACCGGTCAACGCATCAGGGGCATGGCCACCAGTTGCAGGGATTGCAGGCCTTCATCGTAGTGAATGACCTCGCGCATTTTCTGCTGCAAGAACTGATCCAGATAGGGTTTCTGGATGATGGCCCGGTCGATGCGCGGATCCGATCCCTGACTGTAGGCGCCGATGGTGATGAGGTCCCGGTTCTGCTGGTAGAGGGAGTAGAACTGCTTGAAGGTGCGCGCCAGCTCCATATGCTCCGGTGAGGTCACCATGGGCATGACCCGGCTGATGGATTTTTCGATGTCGATGGCCGGATAGTGGCCCGCATCCGCCAGCTCCCGCGCCAGCACGATGTGGCCGTCAAGGATGGCCCGGGCCGCGTCGGCGATGGGATCCTGCAGATCGTCCCCCTCCGTCAGCACGGTGAAAAAGGCGGTGATGGAGCCCTGGCCGTCGCTGCCGTTGCCGGCCCGCTCCACCAGCGCCGGCAATTTGGCAAACACCGAGGGGGGATAGCCCTTGGTGGCCGGCGGCTCCCCCACCGCCAGTGCAATTTCCCGCTGTGCCTGGGCGTAGCGGGTGAGGGAGTCCATCAGCAGCAGCACGTTGAGCCCCTGCTCGCGGAAATACTCGGCGATGGCGAGCGCCGTCTCGCACCCCTTGAGGCGCATCAGCGGCGAGGCATCGGCAGGGGCGGCCACCACCACGGCGCGCTCGCGCCCCTCGGCGCCGAGGATCTCCTCGATGAACTCCTTCACCTCCCGGCCCCGCTCGCCGATGAGGCCCACCACGACGACATCCGCCACCGAGCCCCGGGTCATCATGCCAAGCAGCACGGATTTACCGACACCGGAGCCGGCGAACAGCCCCATGCGCTGACCCCGGCCCACGGTGAGCACGGCATTGATGGCCCGTACCCCCACGTCCATGGGTTGATGGATGGGGCGACGGGCCAGGGGATTGATACGGTGCTGGGCGAACTGCACCGTCTGGGACGAGAGGATGGGACCGAGCCCGTCCAGGGGCTGGCCGATGCCGTCGATGACCCGGCCAAGCAGACTCATGCCCACCGGAATGCCGTGATCTTCGGTGACGGGCACCACCCGGGCGCCGGGAATGACCCCCTTGAGCTGCTCGCTCGGCATCAAGAACAGGCGATCCCCGGCAAACCCCACCACCTCAGCCTCCAGGGCCCCATCCTGGGTATCGATGCGGCACAGGGAGCCGATGGCGGCGCGGCAGCCAATGGCTTCCAGGGTCAACCCCACCACCCGGGTGAGCTTGCCTGCCACGGGTGGTATGGGGGCCTGCTCGCGAACCCGGTAGCCTTTAAGCCGATCAAGAAGGGGTGCCGTCATGTCGCCTCCGAAGATGGGTGCCTGATGATGCCGTCAGCAGGGCGCTGCACGACGGGTTCGAACCGGGCCATGGCTCAGCTCGCGTTGTCACGCAGGAAGTTGCGCAGCAGCTGATCGATGCGCCCGGAGAGGGTGAGATCGATGCTGGAAAGCTCGGTGGCCAGTTGCAGATCGCCGGGGGAGAAGGTGGGCTCGCTTTGCAGCCGCCAGTGGCGCCTGGCGCACTCCTCGGCGCCAAAGGCGGCCTCTACCCGGATCACATCCTCCGGGTGCAGCATCAGGGTGACCCCCTGCTCGGCGGCAGGGAGCAGGGCCAACCCCTGCTTGAGGGCCTCCAGCAGCAGCGTGGGGGAGGTTTGCGCCTCATGGCGGATGAGGGCGCGGGCGAGCTGTTGCACCAGGGCGATGAGCTGCTGCTCCACCGCCTCGTCCATCTCGCCAAGGGGAGTGGCCAGGCGTGAGACCAGGGCTTGCCAGCGGGCTATCTCCAGCTCCACCTGCTCCCGCCCCATGGCGAGTCCCTCTTCCCTGCCCTGCTCCAGCCCGGCCTGGTGGCCCTGCTGCAAGCCTTCGAGCTTGCCCTCTTCCAGCCCCTTGGCAAAACCGGCCTCGCGCCCATCGCGCATCCCCTCTTCCCAGGCGGCCTGACGAATCGCCTCCACCTCTTCGGCGGTAATGCTGGGGGCGGGTTCTTCGGGTTGTTCTTCCGGCAGGGCCGCATCGGCCTGCTCCTGACGATACCAGTCAGGAGCCAGCCCCAGGGCATTGGTCTCGACCTCGGCTTCGGTCTCCATCTCTGGCCAGCCCCAGGTCTCAATCTGCGCCGTGTCGGACTCGGGCCTCAGATAGCCGCGCAGTTTGCTGTTCTTGTCATTCATGTGCCGAAGAGACTCCTATCGAGGGCCGGGTACAGGGGCCGACATCATCGCACATTCCATGGCCCATGGCTTAGAGGAACTCTTCGCCACCACCCGCCCCCAGCATGATCTCGCCCGCATCCGCCAGGCGGCGCGCGGTGGAGAGGATCTCCTTCTGGGCGGCCTCCACCT
The DNA here is from genome assembly GCF_001898585.1 of Aeromonas sp. 62-46. NCBI lineage: Bacteria > Pseudomonadati > Pseudomonadota > Gammaproteobacteria > Aeromonadales > Aeromonadaceae > Aeromonas > Aeromonas sp. 62-46. Next base: position 154,375 of record NZ_MKUI01000050.1, read on the forward strand.
CGGAGACCCGGATCGGCCCCATGGCCTCGAGGTCGTCCGCCAGCATCTCGGCGGCCCGCTTGGACATGTTCTTGAATACTTTTTCCCGCATCTGGTCGTCCGACCCCTTGAGGGCCCGTTGCAGCAGATCCCCGGGCACTTCCCGCAACAGGGTCTGGATGCCCCGATCGTCCACGTCGATGAGGTTTTCGAACACGAACATCAGATCCTGGATCTGCTGGCTCATCTCCTCGTCCGACTCTCGGATGGAATCCATCAGCTGCCCTTCGATGTTGGTATCCAGGTAGTTCATGATGTTGGCCGCCGCCTTCAGGCCGCCCATCTTGGCCGCCTGGGCATCGGCCGCACCGGCGAACTGTTTCTCCATGATGTCGTTGAGCTCCTGCAGCGCCGCCGGTTGCACCTCTTCGAGGTTGGCGATGCGCATCACCAGATCCAGGCGCACCTGCTCCGGGAACTGGCTCAGGATCTCGGCGGACTGCTCCGGCTCCAGATAGGAGAGGACGATGGTCTGGATCTGCGGGTGCTCGTTCTGGATGATGCTGGCCACCTGGCGGGCATCCATCCACTTGAGGGAGTCGAGGCCGCGGGCGCCTGAGCCCAGGATGATCTGATCCACCAGGTTGCTGGCCTTGTCCTCCCCGAGCGCCGCCACCAGGGCCTTGCGCACGAAGTCTTCACTGCCGATGCCGATATTGGTGTACTTCTGGATGTCGTCGATAAATTGACGATGCACCGCCGCCACCCGATCGTGGCTGAAATCCGACATGGAGGCCATGGACATGCCGAGCCGCTGCACCTGCTTGGGCTCGAGGTGGCGGAAGATCTGGGCCGCGTCCTCCTCGTTGAGGCTCAGCATCAGTACCGCCGCCATCTCCATGCCCCCCATCTGATCCAGGATCAAACGCTGGCTTTCGGTGATGTCGTTGCCGGTGACCTGGCTTTTATTCTCTTCAGGCATCTTTGGTTACCCATTCTTTGATGACCTGGGCGGCCAGGTCAGGTTCGTTCGCTACCAGGGCGCGCACGGCCTTGAGCAGATCCTCGTCACGGTGCAGGTCAGGCAGCTTGAGCTGACCATCCCGCAGACCGAATACCGGTTCGGCCTCGGCCTGGGCGGCCAGCAGGCTCAGTTCGTCGTCGCCACCCAGCACGGTGTGGTTGTCGAAGTCCAGCTCCCCTTCCGGCTTGGCGTCCGGGTAGAGCAGGCGCTTGAGCATGGGCCGCACCACGGTGACGATGAGCACTATGATGACCAGCACGGAGGCGGCGATGCGCACCGCGCGCCAGAACCAGGGCTGCTCGTAGAGAGGAATGTCGGCAACGGTCTCGAGTTCCGGGCGGTTGAACGGAATGGCGACCACCTCCAGGGTATCCCCCCGGGTCACGTCAAAACCCAGACCGCCGCTCAGCAGACGGCGCAGGGTATCGAGTTCGGCCTGGCTGCGGGCTTCCCGGGTCACGGCACCGTCGGCGCCGGGGATGGCCTTGTAATCCACCGCCACCGACACCGTCATGCGGCGAATGCCGCCCTGCTGGCGCCGGATGTGGCTGACGGTGGTGTCCAGTTCGAAGTTGCGGGTCGCTTCCTTGCGGGAACGGCCGGAAGAGGCGGTTCCTTCCCCGCCGGCGGCCTGCTCGGGAATGTTGGACGCAGCGGGCGGCTGGTTGGAGAGGGCGCCGGGTACCCCGCCGTTGCTGCCGCTGGCGCTGTTCTCTTCCATGGTCATTTCGGAGCGCACCGCCGGCAGGTCCGGGTTGTAGGTCTTGCGGGTCTGCTCCTGCTGGGAGAAGTCGAGGGAGAGATCCACCTCCGCCGTATAGTTGTCGGCCCCCAGCACCGGGATCAGGATGGCGTCAATTTTTTGTTTGTATTCGAGCTCCTGCTTCTGCTGCATCGCAAACTCCTTGCGGGTCTGGGCAGAGAGGGGATCCTGGGAGCCGGAGTTGAGCAGGCGACCGTTCTGGTCGGTCACGGTGACGCGGGTCGGCTCCAGACCGTGAACGGCGGAGGCGACCATGTCGACGATGGAGTCCACCTCACCCTGGCCCAGGGCGTTGCCCTTGAGGCTCAGGACCACGGTGGCGCTGGGCTTGCGTTCGTTGCGGGCGAACACGTTGTCTTTCGGGATGGCCAGCAGCACCTGGGCCTTGGCGACGTTCTGGAACTGCTCGATGGCGCTCGCCAGCTGACGCTCGCGGCTCAGTTTCAGGCGCTCGCTCTCCATGCGCTGGCTGACGCCGAAGCTGGAGTCCTTGAGCAGGATGGCTTCGCCGTCGTTGCTGGCGTCGCTGTTGTTGGCCAGACCAGCGCGGGTCAGGCGCAACCGGATGTCCGCATAGTTTTCGGCACTGACCAGCACGCTCTTGCCATCCACCTGATAGGGGATCTTCTGCTGATCCAGGTAATCCAGGGTGGAGACCAGCTCCTGGGTGGTGAAGGTGCCAAGGGGACGCATCTCCGGCTCCTTGCCCCACAAGAGGATGAAGACGGCGATGGCCAGACAGATGGTCAGCCCCAGGATCAGGGTGATCTGGCGCAACACATCGGTGTTGGACAGGAAGCCCAGCGCCGAGCTCTTCTGCTCGTGCTCGTCGAGGGCGGCCGCCCCCTCGTTGTTGATCAGCAGATCGCCGTTTTGATCAGTTGCCACGGTTTATGTCCTTGTTGCTGACATCTTCATGATGCTCGGTCGTCATGGGCCCGAGTTACACCGGCATGTTCATGATGGTCTTGTAGGCATCGACCATCTTGTTGCGCACCTGCACCGTCGCCTCGAAGGCGATGGAGGATTTCTGGCCGGCGATCATCACCTGGGAGAGATCCACCGACTTGTCGCCGAGATCGAAGCGGGTACGCAGATCGTTGGCGGTGCCCTGCAACTCGTTGACGTTGTCCAGGGCCTGTTGCAGCATCTGGCCGAAATCCGAGCTGACTGGACGACCGGGCTGGGTCAACGGCGTGGCACCGGCTTCCACCTTGAGGGCCTGCATCTCTTGCATCAGGCTGCTTGCGCTAATTTCCATCTTCCCTTCCCAGACAAATCATTGACACTGACTGGCTTGAAGCAATAAAGGTGCCAACCAGAGCGAGATCTCGAGATCAGGGATAAAAGCGGGGCGCGATCAGGCCGACGGGCACCGGCCATCCGGGGATCAGGTCGCAGATCCGGGGGATCGCCCAGCAGCAGCCGCAGGTAGATGCTCTGCTTGTCCCACTCCCGGCGCTGGGCAGCCATCCGATCCTGCTCGGCCTCATGGGTCATCTTGCTCTCCTGGTCGCCGGACTCTGTGCGGCGCCCATGAAAAAGAGGGCCTTGGGCCCTCTTTTTACTGCAAATCCCGACAAGTAAACAGGGTGCATCTCTAGCCATCCATGAAATGCCGGGACAGATTGGCAGGGATCACTTGTTCAGGTCATCATCCAGCCAGTACTTGGAGCCCGAGATGTTGGCGTCAAGCAACAGTCCCTTCTCGCCAATCTGGTAGATGGCCATGCCGCCATTGTATTTGGCGGTGAGCTCGGCGCTCTCCTTGCCCGCCACGGCGCCCACCTCGGAGGTGGCTTCCCACCCCTTGCTGACGAAGGCATCGAACCTCGCCTTGTCTTCGAACAGGATCACCTGCTGGTAGAACTTGCCGCCGATCCCGGCCGCAAGACCGGCACCGAACATCTTCATGTAGGTGTGCTTGCCACTGGTGCGATTGACGGCGACCCCGGCCCCCTGATTGGTGTGGATCATCAGGGAGAACTTGCGCGAGTCGAACACCGCATAGCCATAAGCCTTGTCAAACAGCAACTTGGCCGAGGGCTGCTCGTTGAACAGCCGCACCAGGGCGGTATCGGCCATGGTATCGAGGGCGGTTCTCGCCTCCTCCGGGGTCTTGGGCTCGAGCATGGTGTCGAGCTTCTTGTCGGCGGCGGTCAGCCACTCCTTGCCGGTGGCCGCGCTCTCTGCCGTCCAGGCCCCCGCCTTGTTGTAGGCCTCGGCCCCCCAGCTGGACACCGACTCCCAGGTCTCCTTGGAGAAATCGGTGATCCCCTTCCACGCCTCCTTGCTGGTATCGCTCACCGCGGTACCGAGTTCGGAGGCGGCCTCCTTCAGCTTTGCCCAGTCGGCCAGACCGGGGGTTGAGGCCAGCGCCAGTGCCGTGGCTATCACCAGGAATCGAATCTTCATTGTTTCCACCCTCTGTGATGAGTCGAAGGTCACAGTAGCAGATCTGGCGCCTGCCCGTTAAGGGCATCCCCCCGGCGCGGGTCAGACGCTGACGCGCAGGGGCTCAACGAAGCCGTTTACCCTGACCGTCCACCACCTGCTCGCCATCCTCCTTGGCAAACGCCCCTTGCTGCGGGTCAGGCAGGATATCGAGCACCACCTCCGACGGGCGGCACAGTCGGGTGCCGAGGGGGGTGACCACGATGGGCCGGTTGATGAGGATGGGGTGGACCAGCATGGCATCGATCAGTTCGTCATCGCTGAAGCGATCTTCTGCCAGCCCCAGTGCTTCGTAGGGGGGCACGTTCTTTCGCAGCAGATCGCGCACCGGCAGGCCCATGGCGGCGATCAGGGCCACCAGCTCGTCGCGGGAGGGGGGTGTCTCCAGATAGTGAATGATGGTGGGCTCCACACCGCTGTTCCGAATCAGCGCGAGGGTGTTGCGGGAGGTGCCGCACTCTGGATTGTGATAGAGGGTGATTGCACTCATTTGCCTGTCTCTCATGACTCAAGTGAATAGAAATGGGTTAGTGGCCATCCGTTAGCGCCTTAGTCCCGCCTCGTACCAGGGTTTGCTGGCGTTGACCACCCGCACCACCAGCAGCATGACCGGCACCTCGATGAGCACCCCGACCACGGTGGCGAGCGCCGCGCCCGAATGAAAGCCGAACAGGCTGATGGCGGCGGCCACCGCCAGCTCGAAGAAGTTGGAGGCCCCGATCAGGGCGGAAGGGCAGGCCACCGAGTGCTTCTCCCCCACCTTGCGGTTGAGCCAGTAGGCGAGCCCGGAGTTGAACAGCACCTGGATCAGGATGGGCACCGCCAGGAGGGCGATGACCAGCGGCTGCTCGATGATGGCGTTGCCCTGGAAGGCGAACAGCAGCACCAGGGTGAGCAGCAGGGCCGCCACCGACCAGGGCTGGATGCGGGTCATGATGCCGTCAAAATGGGCCTGCCCCTTTCTCAGCAAGGCCTTGCGCAGCAGCTGGGCGAGGATGACAGGGATGACGATGTAGAGCACCACCGAGGTGAGCAGGGTATCCCAGGGCACGACTATGCTGGAGACCCCGAGCAGCAGCGCCACCAGCGGGGCAAAGGCAAACACCATGATGAGGTCGTTCACCGCCACCTGCGACAGGGTGAAGTAGGGATCGCCGTTGGTGAGGCGACTCCAGACAAACACCATGGCGGTGCAGGGGGCCGCCGCCAGCAGGATGAGGCCCGCCACGTAGCTGTCCAGCTGATCCGCCGGCAGCCAGTCGGCAAACAGCACGCGGATGAAGAGCCAGCCGAGGAAGGCCATGGAGAAGGGCTTGACCAGCCAGTTGATGAAGAGGGTGACCCCGATTCCCTTGAGGTGCCCCTTCACCTGGTGCAGGGCGCCAAAGTCGATCTTGAGCAGCATGGGGATGATCATCACCCAGATAAACAGCCCCACCGGCAGGTTGACCCTGGCCACCTCCATGGCGCCGATGGCCTTGAAGAGACTCGGCAACCCCTGCCCCAGACCAATGCCCACCAGGATGCAGAGGGCGACCCAGGCGGTCAGATAACGTTCAAAAAAGCCGATGGCAGGGGCTGCCTTGGCCTCACAGTTTGCAGACATGATGACTCCCGGTGCGATCCACGCTCGCACCCCAGGTTGAATAGATGAATGGCACGGCACATGGGCATAGACAGCCCGGCATGGCCCGTTACGACTCGCCGCAGCAGGGCGACGACGCCTCGGTGCGGGAAGCGCTGCCGGGCCCGGCGGGCAGCAGGCCGCACGCCTCGGGATGACCGGCGCAGCACTCCTCGGTGAGGTAGGCGATCACCCCCAGCATCAGGGGGATGTTGGCGCGATAGCGCAGAAAACGCCCCTCCTGCTCCACCGACAGCAACCCGGCGTTGAGCATCCCCTTGAGGTGAAACGAGAGGGTATTGGGGGCGATGTCGAGCTCGCTGGCCAGCTCCCCCGCGACCCGCCCCTCCAGCCCGGCCTTGACCAGCAGCCGCCACACCTCGAGCCGGATGCCGGAAGCCAGCGATTCAAAGACCTTGGTGGCCGTCTCTTTGTTCATGGGTCTCCCCCTTGGATGCTTTATTTCAACTATACAAGAATTATTGAAATGATCAAAACACCACCACCGAGCCGGCATCGCGACGGGACGGGCCGCCAGAGGCGCCGCCCCGGCCATGTCGTGCCCGCCAGCGGCCTCATGCCAGTCATACGGCTAATATGTGGCCTCTCTATATAAGGCACTCTTATGACCGTACCCCGGACAATCCCCCCGTTGGCCGCCCCGCCCACCGCAGCGCCCTGCCCCGCCGCAAAGCCGCAATGCCGCAGAACAACCCCCGGCGCCGGATGCACCAAAAGGCGATGAAACGAGAAATGGCCCCAGGCCCCGCCATCAGATGACGGGGCCTGGGGAATCCGGGAGAAACCGGGGAGGAGAGAGAGGCGCAATCAGGTGATCACGGGATCCCGATATTGCCGGTGGATGGCACAAAACGCCTCCCGGCTTTGCAGCGCCGCCGCGACGCAGACAGGGTCGAACTGGCTGCCGGCATGGGTCTTGAGGTATTCAAAAGCCGTTTCGAGGGGCCAGGCCTGCTTGTAGGGTCGCTCGCTGGTAAGGGCGTCAAACACATCCGCCACCGCAACGATGCGGGCTTCCAGGGGGATCGCCTCCCCCGCCAGTCCTTCCGGGTAGCCCTGACCGTCGAAACGCTCATGGTGGTAGGCGATGATGTTCTCCAGCATGTCGGTGTGATGGATGCCGTCCAGGCCGAACTCGCGGATCATCAGGGCGATCATCTCCCGCCCCTTGAAGGGGTGGGTCTTCATCACCCCGTACTCCTCGGCCGTGAGCTTGCCCGGCTTGAGCAGGATGGCGTCGGGCACCGCAATCTTGCCGATATCGTGCAGCTCGGAGAAGAGGTGAATGAACTCCACCTCCTCGTCACTCAAGGGGTAATGGGCCGCCACCTCCCGGGCGATGAGCCGCGAATAGGCCGACATGCGGTGCAGGTGATTGGCGGTCTCCTCGTCCCGGTAGCGGCTGAACTCCCGCACCGTGGTCAGGGCCCCGTTCAGGGTCTGGATGGAGAAGAACTCCACCGCGATGATGGCCGCCAGGATCTGGGCATAGGCCGCCAGCTCACCGCAAATGGCGCCATCGAAGTAACCGGGCTCTTTGGCATCGCAAAACAGAAAGCCGAACAAGCGACTGTTGAGCAGCAGCGGCTCGGTATAGCTCGACGCGTACCCGGCCGCCAGCACTTTGCGGCTGTGCTCGGAGGGGGAGCCCAGCAGGGAATCCAGGGTGTCGAGCACCCTGGGCTGCTGGTGCTCGGCCAGGTAGCGCAGGGAAGGCACCTCGCTCAGCCTGACCTCGTACTGCAACAGCGGCGAGCCCCCGTCCGTGCTGTGGGCAAAGGTCTTGAGCTGGTCCGTCTGCGGGTCGTAGATGGCGATCGCCACCCGGCTCAACTTGTCAAACCGCTGCCTGAGGGTGGCGTGCACATTCTGCACTTTCTCACCAAATGAACTCTCCATCCCGCACATCCTTCTGATAGGCCTGTTGGGAGTATAGTGACACCCGTTTTGCCCCTCCTGCCAAATGGTGACGGCGCACAGGGATCGTGATCCCGCCCGCACTGGCGACGGCCCCCTCCCTGCCCGTGGTCATGTCACGCCCGCCCCACCCCGCTTCCCCGGGCAAAGAGATTGTTCGCTTCCGACGTGTCGGCTGTATAGTTTTTGGTTAGCCATTCCGGTAAAATCCGCGCCCTTGAATAAGAGCCACCTAAGAGTGATTGAGCGATGTCCAACACAAAACAGGCCCCCAAAGTAGGATTCGTCTCCTTGGGTTGCCCCAAAAACCTGGTCGATTCCGAACGCATCCTGACCCAGCTGCGTACCGAAGGGTACGACGTGGTGCCCAGCTATGACGATGCGGAGCTGGTGGTGGTCAACACCTGCGGCTTCATCGACAGCGCGGTGCAGGAGTCCCTGGAAGCCATCGGTGAAGCCCTGGCCGAGAACGGCAAGGTGATCGTCACCGGCTGCCTGGGTGCCAAAGAGAACCAGATCCGCGAGATCCACCCCAAGGTGCTCGAGATCACCGGTCCCCACGCCTATGAAGAGGTGCTGGGCCACGTCCACAAATACGTGGAAAAACCCACCCACAACCCCTTCACCAGCCTGGTGCCGGCCCACGGCGTCAAGCTGACACCGCGCCACTACGCCTATCTCAAGATTTCCGAAGGCTGCAACCACCGCTGCACCTTCTGCATCATCCCCTCCATGCGCGGGGATCTGGTGAGCCGCCCCATCGGCGAAGTGCTGGCCGAGGCCAAGCGCCTGAAAGAGGCTGGCGTGAAGGAGATCCTGGTGATCTCCCAGGACACCTCCGCCTACGGCGTGGACGTCAAGCACCGCACCGGTTTTTACGACGGCATGCCGGTCAAGACCAGCATGGTGGCCCTGTGCGAAGAGCTGGCCAAGCTCGGCATGTGGGTGCGCCTGCACTACGTCTACCCGTACCCGCACGTGGATGACGTCATCCCCCTGATGCGCGACGGCAAGATCCTCCCCTACCTCGACATCCCGCTGCAGCACGCCAGCCCGCGCATCCTCAAATTGATGAAGCGCCCCGGCTCCGTCGAGCGCACCCTGGAGCGCATCCAGAAGTGGCGCGAGATCTGCCCCGAGATCACCCTGCGCTCCACCTTCATCGTCGGCTTCCCCGGCGAGACCGAAGAAGAGTTCCAGATGCTGCTGGACTTCATCGACAAGGCGGAACTGGACAGGGTTGGCTGCTTCAAATACAGCCCGGTCGAGGGTGCCAAGGCCAACGAGCTGCCGGATCCGGTGCCGGCCGAGGTGCAGGAAGAACGCTTCCAGCGCTTCATGGAGCTGCAACAGCAGGTCTCCATCCGCAAGCTGGCCCGTAAAGTGGGCAAAGAGATGCTGGTGCTGATCGACGAGGTGGACGAAGAGGGTGCCACCGGCCGCTCCGCCGCCGATGCCCCCGAGATCGACGGCCTGGTCTACCTGAATGGTGAAACCGGCCTCAAGCCCGGCGACATGGTCAAGGTCCGCATCGACGAAGCGGACGAGTACGACCTCTGGGCCAGCCTGGTGGAATAATCACGCCACTCCCCCTCAAAGCCAGTCGGTCTCACCGACTGGCTTTTTTAATGTCCGCCGCCCGTCAGGCTCTTGCATGCCCCCCTGTCATCCCCTGTCCCGCCCCTCGTCACCGATTTCCCTCTCCTTACTCTTTTCGCACGCGCCCGTGAACCAGCGCACACTTCTCTCCTGCCACATGAGTCGCTTGTTTCCTGCGCAAAAATAAGCCGTGTCAACGGGGAAAAAACGAGCACGATCCAGCTCACATTATCGTTGTAACAGGGAGTGGCAAGGTGACTTTTTACTTTGTGAGAATTAATGCAACTTTATAATTTAAAAGGATTTAAAATGCATTTTGACGATAATGACGTGCGCCGTGCAATTTTTACGATATCGACGAAATGAAGAGTTGTTGTTTTCCTGTTAATTCTGCTTTTCTAAGGGCGTTGGACGACACAACTACAAGGGTGCAAAACCTGACCAACAGCGAGGGCCGGTATCCAAGCATGCGATGTCGGTGCTCCATTCCAAAACCATGGAAGACCAATAAGAAAGGAAAAAATATGCTTGCCAAAGTATCCAAAATCGCAACCTCAGTCATGCTGGGAACTCTGCTCGCCGGTGCCACCGGCACAGCCATGGCCGCCGACAACAAGACGGTGCTGACCCTGGTTGCCCAGCAGGAAACCGCATGGGTCAAGAACTTCAACCCCTTCCTGCAAGCGGGTCTGCTCCACACCACCCGTCACTTCATCTATGAGCCGCTGGTGATCTTCAACGATATGCAGGGTGGCAAACCCGTCTATCGTCTGGCCACCCACTACGCCTTCAGCGATGATCTGAAATCCGTCACCTTCGACCTGCGCGAAGGGGTCAAGTGGTCCGATGGTGAAGCCTTCACCGCCGACGACATCCTCTTCTCCTTCAACCTGGTCAAGGCCAACAAGGCGCTGGACGAGCGCTCCATCTGGACCCAGATCAAGGGTGTCGAGAAGCTGGGTGACCACAAGGTCAAATTCGACCTGGCCGAGATCAACACCAACGTGGTGAACGACCTGGTGCTGGTGCCCATCGTGCCGGAGCATCAGTGGAAGTCGGTGAAAGACCCGGTGGCCTTCACCAACGACAAGCCGGTCGGGACCGGTCCCTTCACCGAAGTGGACAACTTCTCCGCCCAGCTCTACACCCAGTGCCGCAACCCGCACTACTGGGACAACGCCAGCCTCTCCATCGACTGCCTGCGCATGCCGCAGATGGCCACCAACGACCAGGTACTGGCCGCCGTGATGAAGGGTGACGTGGATTGGTTCGGCTCCTTCGTGCCGGACATCGAGCGTCTCTACGTCGGCAACGATCCCAAGAACAACAAGTACTGGTTCCCCGCCTCCGGCACAGTGGCGTTCAACGTCAACTTCCAGAGCAAGAACCCGGGCAACCACGAAGCCTTCAACGACATCAACTTCCGCCGCGCCTTCTCCATGGCCATGGACCGCCAGTCCATGGTGGACATCGCGGGCTACGGCTACCCCACCGTCAACGAGTACCCGTCAGGGCTTGGCAAGGCATTCGCCTCCTGGGACAACCCGGACGTCGAGAAGAAGTACGGCAAGTACAACAAGTTCGACCTGGAAGGGGCCAAGGCCCTGCTGAAACAGGCGGGCTACAAGGACTGTGACGGCGACAAGTTCCTCGACACCCCGAGCTGCAAGAAGATCGAGTTCAAGGTGCTGGTACCGAACGGCTGGACCGACTGGGTCAACACAGTCCAGATCGGGGTCGAAGGCCTGCAGGCCCTGGGCCTGAACGCCAAGACCGCCACCCCGGAAGCCACCGTCTGGACCGAGTCCCTGATCACCGGTGACTTCGACGTCGCCCTGCAGGGTTACTTTGCCGGTGCCAACCCGCACAAGTACTTCGAGACCGCTTTCCACTCCCGCAACATGGGTGAGCGCGGCAACCGCTTCGCGGCGCCCCGCTACAAGGATCCCGAGCTCGACAAGCTGATCGACGACTTCACCCAGACCGCCGATGCGGCCAAGCAGAAGGAGATCATGTTCGCCATCCAGGAGCGTGTCGGGGCCAACCAGACCATCATCCCGGTGTTCAACAACCCGACCTGGTACGAATACAGCACCAAGCGCTTCAATGGCTGGTTCAGTGCCGACAACCCGGTCGCCAAGCCGCAGGTTCACCCGGACACTCCGGAGCGTCTGCTGCACGTGCTGTCACTCAAGCCAAACAGCTAATCACCCCGGCCCCCTGCGGGGGGCCCTCTTCCCCGCCATGTCTTCCATCCCCGCACCTGCCGGGGTTGGGGGAGCTTTGCCCAGCGCGGGGCAGGCTTGCAGTAAAAGGTATCACCATGGGATTTATACTTAGACGCTTCTCCTTCTATCTGGTCGCCTTCCTGGTGGCCGCCACCATCAACTTCCTGCTACCCAGAGCCATGCCGGGGGACCCCGTCTCCGTCATGTTTGCCCGGGCCGGCGCCATGATGGAACCCGCCGCGCTGGAAGCCCTCAAAGCCACCTTCGGTTTCGTGGACGGCCCCATCGGCACCCAGTTTCTCACCTATGTGAAGAGCGTCTTCACCTGGGATCTCGGCACCTCGGTGCGCTACTACCCCCAACCGGTTGCCGACGTCCTCGGCCGCGCCATCGGCTGGACCCTGTTCCTGGTGGGCACCTCCACCATCCTGAGCTTCTCCATCGGCTCCATCGTCGGCATCTTCGCCGCCTGGTACCGGGGCGGACGCATGGACAGCATCCTCTCCCCGCTCACCCTGGTGATGCAGGCCATCCCCCCCGTGGTAGTCTCCCTGCTCGCCCTCTTCCTGTTCGGCGTGAGCCTCGGCTGGCTGCCCATCGGCTACGCCTACAGCCCCGAGATCCCCGCCGATTTTGGCTGGGAACACATCAAGAGCATCCTGCTGCACGCCATCATGCCGGTGGGCACCCTGGCCGCGGTGCAGGTAGGGGGCTTTCTCATCACCATGCGCAACAACATGATCAACCTCCTGGGCGAGGACTACATCACCATGGCCAAGGCCAAGGGGCTCTCCAGCAACCGGGTGATCTTCAACTACGGCGCGCGCAACGCCGTGCTGCCCAGCGTCACCGCCCTCTCCATGGCGCTCGGTTTCGTCATCGGCGGATCCCTCATCACCGAGGTGATCTTCAACTACCCCGGCCTGGGATTGACCCTCTATCAGGGCATCCTGGCCCGTGACTACCCCCTCATCCAGGGGCAACTGCTCATCATGACCATCACCATGCTCAGCTTCAATTTCCTGGCGGACGTGCTCTACGTCTTCCTGGATCCCCGTCTGCGTACAGGAGGCAAATAAGATGCGTATGCCGACTATCTTGAAAATCCTGCTGGGCAACAAGAAGGCCGCCTTCGGCCTCGCCATCGTGGTCACCTTCGTGCTGATGGCCCTGTTCGCCCCGCTGCTCGCCAGCAACGAACCCACCAAGCGGGTCGCCCGCCCCCACCAGCCCCCCAGCGTGGAGCTGGTGATGGGTTCCAACCGCATGGGCCACGATCTCTGGGCCCAGTTCACCAACGGCGCCCGCATCTCCCTGATGGTGGGCTTCGGGGCAGGCCTGCTGGTGTGCGCCCTGGCCATCACGGTGGGCATCACCGCCGGCTACTTCGGCGGCGTGGTGGACGAGTGCCTCACCTTCCTGATGAACGTGGTGCTGGTGATCCCGAACCTCCCCCTGTTGCTGGTGCTGGCGAGCTTCATCGGAGAGGCCTCCCCCATGGTGATCGCCCTCATCATAGGGTTGACCTCCTGGGCCTATGGTGCCCGGGTCATCCGCGCCCAGACCCTGGCCCTGCGGGAGAAAGAGTTCGTCATCGCCGCCGAGGTGCTGGGTGAACCGGCCTGGCGCATCATCCTGGTGGAGATACTGCCGAACCTCATCTCCATCATCGGGGTGAGCTTCATCGGGTCCATCATCTACGCCATCGTCACCGAGGCGACCCTGGAGTTCCTGGGGCTCGGCGACCCGACCGTGGTCAGCTGGGGCATCATGCTCTACAACGCCCAGACCTCGAGCGCCATCCTGGTGGGCGCCTGGTGGGAGATCCTGGCCCCCTGCTTCGCCATCGCCACCCTGGGGGCGGGCCTCGCCATGCTCAACTTCGCCATCGACGAGATCGCCAACCCGCAACTTCGTTCCCACAAGGGCCTGCGTCGCTGGAAGCAGCTTGCCACTCCCATCACTGCTCAGGAGAAGACAGCATGAAGCCGCAACAACCCCTGCTGTCGGTGCGCCAGCTCTGCGTCGACTACATCACCGAGAGCGGCGACGTGCGCGCCGTCAATTCGGTCAGTTTTGACATCATGCCGGGTGAGGTGTTCGGCCTCGCCGGCGAGTCCGGTTGCGGCAAGTCCACGGTCGCCTTCTCGGTGGCTAGGCTGCACAAGCCGCCCGCCTACATCAGCGGCGGCGAGATCCTGTTCAAGGGAGAGAACATCCTCGCCTTCGATGACGAGCGACTGCGCAGCTACCGCTGGCGCCAGGCGAGCGTGGTGTTCCAGTCCGCCATGAATGCGCTCAACCCCGTGCTGCGCATGGAGGAGCAGTTCTGCGACGTGCTCTTGGCCCACAACCCCGGCATGACCCGCTATGAGGCGATCAAGCGCGCCCAGGAGCTGCTGGAGATCGTCGACATCCACCCGAGCCGGCTCAAGGACTACCCGCACCAGTTCTCCGGCGGCATGCGCCAGCGGCTGGTGATCGCCATCGCCATGGCCCTCAACCCCGAGCTGCTCATCATGGACGAGCCCACCACGGCGCTCGATGTGGTGGTGCAGCGAGAGATCCTGCAGAAGGTCTATGCCCTGAAAGAGAAGTTCAACTTCTCCATCCTCTTCATCACCCATGACCTCTCGCTCATGGTCGAGTTCTGCGATCGCATCGGCATCATGTACGCGGGAGAGCTGGTGGAGGTGGCGCCGGCCAAGGCGATCCTGACCGCGCCCCTGCACCCCTATACCCGGGGCCTTGGCAACTCCTTCCCCCCCCTGCACGGGCCCAAGACCGTGCTGGAGGGGATCCCTGGCAGCCCACTCAATCTGCTGGAGGTGCCGGTGGGCTGCCGCTTCCAGGCACGCTGCGCCAAGGTGCACGCGCGCTGCCGCCAGGAATACACCCGGCTGGCCGAGATCCGGCCCGGCCAACAAGCTGCCTGTCACCTTCATGAGGCAGCAGAGGAACAACCGGATCTTCCGATCCATCTGGACAAGGCCGCTGGCTGTTAAGGATGTCTGTCATGCAAATCGCCCAAACCGACGCGCCCATCATCGAGGTCCAGCACCTCTACAAGGACTTCGCCGTCAACTCCAACGCCATCAAGAGCGGCAAGATGCGGGCGCTGTCCGACATCACCTTCAACCTGCACCGGGGCCGCGCCCTGGCAGTGGTGGGGGAATCCGGCTCCGGCAAGAGCACCATCGCCAAGATCATCGCCAAGATGTACAAGCTCTCCAACGGCCGCATCCTCTACCGTGGCCGCGACCTGGAGGAGTTCAACAAGGGCACCGCCCTGCTGGACTATCGCCAGAGCGTGCAGATGGTGTGGCAGGATCCGTTCGGTTCATTGAATCCGACCCACACCATCTACCACCACATCGCCCGCCCCCTGCTGCTGCACAGCAAGGTGAGCGACAAGCGGGATCTGCCCGACATGGTCTATGGCCTCCTTGAAAAGGTGGGGCTGACCCCCGCCAAGGCGACCGCGGCCAAGTACCCGCACCAGCTCTCCGGCGGCCAGCGCCAGCGGGTCAACATCGCCCGCAACCTGGCGGTGGAGGCGGAAGTGGTGCTGGCGGACGAACCCACCTCCATGCTCGACGTCTCCATTCGCATCGGCATCCTCAACCTGATGGAGCAGATGAAGAACGAGCTCGGCGTCTCCATGCTCTACATCACCCACGACATCGCCACCGCCCGCTACGTGGCGGAAGATCTGGCGGTGATGTACGTGGGTCACATGGTGGAGTGGGGAGAGGTGGACGAGATCCTGCACCACCCCCAGCATCCCTACACCCAGTTGCTCATCTCGGCGGTGCCGGACCCCGAGAAGAGCATCCACGCCGAGCTGGAGGGAGGCCGCAAGGGGGAAATCCCGCTCTGGACCCCGGAATCCCGTGGCTGTCCCTTTGCCGGGCGCTGCCATCAGGCCATGCCCCGCTGCAAGGAGAGCCTGCCGCCGGTGACCCGTCTCGCCGACAACCACTTCGTGCGCTGCTACCTCCACGAACAGGGGTAAGCAGGCCCGCGGCCGGGCGCCGTCGCCCGGCCATGCCTCGCGTCGGGGCCGCAAGGCCCCGCAATGAGCTTCGCCCGCCAGGGGCGAGCCTTCGGAGTAAGACCTTGATGGAACTTTTGATCAACCAGGTGGGTTACGAATGTGACGGGGAGAAGAGCGCCCTGCTGCAGTGCGGCGCCGACCTCGATATCCGCGGCCACGTCAGGTTGCTGCGCCAGGAGGACGACCACCTTTTGCTGGAGACGCCGCTGGTGGCGGCGGGATGCGTCCCCGGCTGGCAGGGCCGCCACTACTGGCGGGCCGATTTCTCCGCCTTCACCGAGCCCGGCCACTACCGGCTGGAGGCCGTCGTGACCACGGAAGCGCAGGAGCGCCTGGTGCGCTCCCCCCCCTTTGCCATCGGCCGGGGGCTGCTGGCGCGCCGCTGCCTTTCCGATGTGATCCACTACTTCAAGGGACAACGCGCCAGCGGCACCTTCGATCGGGCGGACCGCAGGGCACGCCTGTTTGGCACCGATCAGCGCCGGGACGTACATGGCGGCTGGTTCGACGCCAGCGGCGACATGAGCAAGTACCTGAGTCACCTCTCCTACGCCAACTACCTCAATCCCCAGCAGACCCCCATGGTGGTCTGGTCCCTGCTCAAGTGCCGGGAACTCCTGGCGACACGTCGCGACATCGACGGGATGAACCTGTGCAAACGGCTCAATGACGAGGGGCTGTACGGGGCAGATTTTCTCTGCCGGATGCAGGACGAGAGCGGCTTCTTCTACATGACCCTGTTCGACAAGTGGAGCAAGGATCCCGAGCAGCGGGAGCTGTGCGCCTATTCGACCCAGCAGGGGATCAAGTCCCCCCGCTGGCAGGCGGGTTTTCGCCAGGGGGGCGGCATGGCCATCGCCGCCCTGGCCCGCGCCGCCCGGGAACCGAGTGGCGGCGACCTTGACACAAGCCAGTACGCCGAAGCGGCCAGACGCGGCTACCTGCACCTGCGCGAGCACAACCTCGCCTACCTGGACGACGGGGTCGAGAACATCATCGACGACTATTGCGCCCTGCTGGCGGCGGTCGAGCTCACAAGAACGCTGGGCGCCGAGTGGCTCGCCGAGGCACGGGATCGGGCCGGCCGGCTGTGCGCCCGCCAGCGCGCCCACCCCGATCTCGGCCACCATTGGGCCGCCAACGACGATGGCTCTCGCCCCTACTACCACGCCGCCGAGGCGGGCCTGCCGGTGCTGGCGCTGCTGGAGTATCTCGCCATCGAGCCGGATCCGGCGCGCCAGTGGGCGGCCCGGACCGTCGCCGAGCAGGCCCTGGCGGCCGAGATGGCCCTCGCGGCCCGGGCAGGCAATCCCTTCGCCCTCGCCCGCCAGTATGTGAAAGGGGTCGATGAGGCGCCCCGGGTCAGCTTCTTTATGCCCCATCACAACGAGTCGGGTTACTGGTGGCAGGGGGAGAACGCCCGGCTGGCATCACTCGCCACCATAGCATTTGCTGCCGCACAGCACCTGCCCGGGCAGAGCGCACTGCTGCGCACCTTCGGCCAGCAGCAGCTCGACTGGATCCTGGGGAGAAACCCCTTCAACGCCTGCATGCTGGCGGGTCAGGGCATCAACAACCCGGAATACACCGCCGGCTACCCCAATGCGCAGGGGGGGATCTGCAACGGCATCACCGCAGGCTTCGATGACGAAAATGACGTGGCCTTTATTCCAGAGGCGTACAAGGATCGGCTGGATCAGAACTGGCGCTGGGGGGAGCAATGGATCCCGCACGCCGCCTGGTTCGCCCTGGCCATCACCTGGCAGAGCGCACAAGGAGGCCACCATGATTGAGAGCGGTTCACACATCACTGGCACCGGGGAGAGCCCTGGATCCTCCATACCGCCAGCCAGGTTTACCCTGGCCATCACCTGGCAAAGCGCGCAGGGAGGCCCCCATGATTGAGTTCTGGGTCGGGGTGGACGGCGGCGGCACCCACACCCGGGCCCGCATTCGCAACAACGCAGGCAAGCTGCTCGGCGAGGGGCGCGCCGCCGGCTCCAATCTGGAGCTGGGCATCGCCCTCGCCCACGGCCATGTACTGGCTGCCATCGATCAGGCCCGCATCGACGCGGGTCTGCCCAGGGAGAGCGAACAGCGGATGGGAGTCGGGCTCGCACTCGCCTCCGCCGAGCTCGCCGACTGCTACCACGCCATGCTGACCATGCCCTTCCCGTTTGCGCGGGTGAAGCTCACCTCCGATGCCTTTGGTGCCTGCCTCGGCGCCTTCGACGGCCAGGAGGGGGCCATCCTGATCGCGGGCACCGGCTCGGCGGGGCTCATCTACCGGGAGGGACGCCTTCGCACCTGCTCGGGTCGCGGATTCCCCGTCTCGGATCTCGGCAGCGGCGCCTGGCTCGGGCTGCGCGCCATCCAGCAATCCCTGCTCTGCCACGACGGCATCCTGCCCCCCAGCACCCTGGCGGTGCGCCTGATGGATCACTTCAAGCGGGATCAGGCCGAGGTGGTGCGCTGGGCTGCGCGCGCCATCCCGGCCGACTATGGCCGCTTCGCCCCCTGGGTGTTCGATGCCGCGAGCGACGGGGACGATCTCGCCACCGCCCTGCTGGATGAGACCTGTGCCCAGCTCGGCATGCTGCTGGAGGGCATGACCCAGCTCGGGGCAGACCGGATCGCCCTGCTGGGCGGCATCGGCACGCGCCTCGCCCCCCGTCTGGGCCACTTCCATCTGGTCGCCCCCAAGCGCGACGCGCTGGAGGGGGCCATCCTGTTTGCCAGGACGGAGGCGCTGCCATGTCTGCATCCCTGAGCCTTGCCGGGCCGACAACACCTACGGGACAGGCTCCCGTTTCCTTCACCCCATCAGAGGAATTCCCATGTCCGCACCCCTGATCCACACCCGGGTCGATCACCGTGACGGTGACGATGTCTGGTTTCGCTTCACCCTGAGCCAACTGCCAGCAGCCCCCTGGAAACTCCACTTCTGCCTCGCCCGCCAGATCGATCCCCACTCGATCGAAGGGGGCTCCCTGGAGCGCCAGAGCGGCAGTTACAAGGTCATGGTGCCCCATGAGGGGGTGAGCGAGCTGCGCTTCTGCTGTCGCAACACCCCGCTCAAGCATGACTCCGATATGCCCAAGGGTTTCTTCCTGAGCCTGGAGAGCAAGGGACAGCTGCAACCCCTGGTGCTGGAGGGGGAAGACCTTGGCCTGACCAACCCGCCCTCCCCGGGCCCCGACCTGCCACAGGTGGAGGCCGTCAACGGCCTCGTGCCCCAGCCCGCCCACCTGATTTATACAGAAGGCAACTTCCGGCTGGCCGAGCGGGCCCACGTCGACGGCCCCGTACCCCTCGCCTCCCTGCTCGCCCATTTCAACGAGCTGACAGGCCTGGCCCTGACCCAGGATCACGATGCGGAGATCCACCTCGTCGAGGCGACACTTCCCCCCGAGGGGTATGAGCTCACCATCACCCCTGAGGAGATCGTCATCCGGGCCGCCGGCGAGGCGGGCTGGCGCCACGGGCTGGTGAGCCTGGCCCAGTGGGCGCTGCAACACGGAGAGAGCCTGCCCTGCCTGACGGTGCGGGATGCACCGCGCTTCGGTTTTCGCGGCATCTTCCTCGACTGTGCCCGCCACTTCCACTCCATCGCCACCCTCAAGCGCCTGCTCAAACAGATGAGCCTCTACAAGTTCAACCGCTTCCACTGGCACCTGACCGATGACGAGGGGTGGCGCCTGGAGATCAAGGCCTTCCCCCAGCTGACCGCCGTGGGAGCCTGGCGCGGCCATGGCCTGGCGGTGGGGCCCCAGCTGAGCGGCGGCCCCGATCCCTACGGCGGCTACTACACCCAGAGCGAGGTGCGCGAGCTGGTCGCCTACGCCGCCGGGCTTGGCATCACCATCATTCCGGAAATAGACATCCCGGGGCACTGTCACGCCGCCATCAAGGCGCTGCCCGAGCTGCTGGTGGAAGAGGCAGACCGCTCCCGCTACCTCTCGGTGCAATATTTCGACGACAACGTGCTTAACCCGGCCCTGCCCGGCACCTACCGGTTCCTGGACGCCGTGATGGACGAGGTGTGCGATCTCTTCCCCGGGAGTCAGGTTCACATGGGGGGGGACGAAGTGCCCACCGGCGTCTGGACCGACAGTCCCGCCTGCCAGCAGCTGATGGCCGAACAAGGGTATCAGGATTGCCGCGAGCTGCAGGGCCACCTGCTGCGCCACTGCCAGCACTACCTGGCTGGCAAGGGCAAACAGATGCTGGGGTGGGAGGAGATACTGCACGGTGACAAGGTGAGCCGGGAGGCCACCGTCTTCGCCTGGACCAGCTTCCAGGCCGGCCTGGATGCCGCCGCATCCGGTTACCCCGTGGTGATGGCGCCTGCCCAGCACCTCTATCTGGATCTCGCCTGGAGTCAGGACATCCACGAGCCGGGACTCTACTGGGCGGGTACCCTCAACCTGGCGCAGGTGCATGCATGCGATCCTGCCCCGGCCGATTTCCATGCCAACGATAACATCCTGGGGGTGCTGAGCCCCTTGTGGTCGGAACTGATCACCTCTCGCGATCGTCTCGACTACATGTTGTTCCCGCGCATGCTGGCCACGGCAGAGGTGGCCTGGAGCACTCCCGCCCGCAAGGTGTGGGAGCACTTTGTCGCCCGTCTGCCCGGCCAGCTGCACATCCTCGACCAGTTGCAAGTGCGTTACCGGGTGCCACAGAGGTAGTGTTATCTTTTTCTTTTCGGCGACCTTTTGGTCGCCGTTTTTTTACCCATCAACAACAAAAACCCAACCTAGCCCCTACTTTTCATCTGCCTTTGTTGGCAAAATAAGGCCCCCGATGAAACCAGACAGGGGATGCACCTCCCTGCGGTTCCGCCACAATAACAATCAGCAAACAGATCGGAGCTTACCCTTATGGCCCGCAAACACGCCCAGGTCGTGGACAGTGAAGTGGAATTTCCCGCCGACGTGCAACTCGTTTCCACCACGGATCTGCGCGGCGTCATTACCTACGCCAACCCCGCCTTCTGCCGCATCGCCGGTTACCAGGTCGATGAACTGGTCGGCCACAACCACAACCTGGTTCGCCACCCCGACATGCCCAAGGCCGCCTTCGCCGACCTCTGGGATCGCCTCAAGGAGGGCAACCCCTGGCGGGGAGTGGTGAAAAACCGCTGCAAGGATGGCCGCCATTACTGGGTCGACGCCTACGTCACCCCCATCTACGAGCACGGCAAGATAAGCGGCTACCAGTCGGTGCGCTGCAAGCCCGACCCCCAGCTCAAGCAGGCTGCCGCCCAGGCCTATCGGGCCCTGCTTTCGGCCGAGCAACGGGGCACCCCGGCCCGCCCCTCGCTGCGCCGTTTCAGGCCGCTGATGCTCGGCCTGCCGCTGCTGGCGCTGCTGGTGTGGGCCGCCCTCACCCAGGGCCCCCTCACCGCGCTGCTGATGCTGCTCCCCCCCCTCGCCATCGCGGGCGCCTACTGGCGCGAGCTCATCGCCCTGCCCCGCTATCTCAGGCAGCTCGGTCAGCAATATGACAGCCTGACCCGGCTGGTCTATTCGGGGGATGCCCCGGGTGCCATCGCCGATTTTCACCTGAAGATGCTGCAGGCCCGGATCCGCACCGTGCTGGGGCGGGTCGACGATGCCACCCATCCGCTTCAGGCCCTGGCAACCGATCTGCAGGACTCCTCACACCGCGCCTTCCTCGACATCAACGAGCAGGATGCCCAGACCCAGCAGATGGCGGCCGCCATGACCCAGATGGCCAGCACCGCCCACGAGATTGCCCGCAACATCCAGGACACCAACGGCCAGGTGACCGAGGCGCGCAGCAGTTGCCAGAGCACGGTGGAACAGCTGGACCAGACCCAGCAGCAGATGACCAGGCTGGCCAGCCAGGCGGAGCAGGCCTTCCACTCCGCGGTGGAGCTCGCCAGCGAGTCGGAGCGCATTGGCAGCGTGATGGGTGAAATCCAGGGCATCGCCGAGCAGACCAACCTGCTGGCCCTCAACGCCGCCATCGAGGCCGCCCGTGCCGGCGAGCAAGGGCGCGGCTTTGCGGTGGTGGCGGACGAGGTGCGCACCCTGTCGACCCGTACCCACAAGGCGACCGAGCAGATCCAGGGCAGCATCAGCCAGATCCAGCACACCCTGGAGCGCTGGCAGGGCATGATGCAGGACAACCTGGCCCAGACCCGCGAATGCGTCGAGATGACCCGCCAGGGATCAGGCAACCTGCACCTGGTGCTGGGTGAAATCGATCAGGTGACCGAATTCTCCACCCAGATCGCCGCCGCCGCGGAGCAGCAGCAGGTGGTGGTGGAGGAGATCAGCCGCAACATCCACCAGATCTCCGAATACTCCCGCGCCAACAGCCAGAAGATCCAGGCGGTGGACGACTCCAGCCAGGAGCTGCTCAGGCGGGCCCGCGAGCTCAGGGGACTGAGCCAGACCTTCGGCTGACAGATTGCAAGCCCCATGACAGAAGCGCCACAATGGCGCTTCTGCTGTTTTTGACGAGCCATCATCATGAGAACGAACGCGCCCCCCCTGGACAAGACGGCCCGCATCGAGGCGATCCTCGCCCTGATCCCCCCCGGCCGCGTGGTGAGCTACGGCCAGGTGGCGGATCTCGCGGGCCTGCCCGGACGGGCACGACTGGTGGGAAAAGTCTTGCGGGAGACCGACAAGGTGCTGCCCTGGCACCGGGTGCTGGGGGCGGCAGGCACCATTTCGCTGCCAAAAGGATCCGCAGGCTTTGACAAGCAAGCGGGGCTGCTGCAGGAAGAGGGGGTGCCCGTGATTGGCGGGCGGGTCAGGATGCGGGAGTGGCAGTGGCAGCCCGACCTGGCCGAGCTGCTCTTTCTGGTTCCCTTCTGACGAGGCTGGCACGTCCCGAAGGGATGGGGGCTCTTGCAACAAAGGGAGGGCCTCTGTGATCGCCCTCCGTCACGCTCTCTTCCCTAGTCGCTGGCAATGGGTCCCAGAATGTCATCGCTGCGCACCTGTACCGGGATGGTCTCATCCTCCCGTTGCAAGAGCACCAGCAGACTCTGTCTGTCCACCTCCAGCACATAGGCCGTCCCTTCACGGGTCAGGCAGGTCATGCCCGGCCGTATTTCATGTATCTCCATGACAACTCCCTGTCTTGCGCTGCCATCCATGCAGCCATTCCAGTATATCGCCATCCACCAACAAAGAAGCCCCTCGCAAGGGGCCTCTTTCATCATGCTGTGAGCGGCGTCGCCATCAGGCTTTCTTCGCCTTGGGCAGGCTCTCCTGCCATTTTCCGTTGTCGTAATGGGCTGTCCAGCCGGTCGCCTTGCCGTTGACCTCGGTCATCACGTACTGCTCCTTGGTCTTGCGGCTGAAGCGCACCACGGAGGCGTTTCCGTCAGGATCTGACGCCGGGGCGTCCGCCAGGTACTGGTGCTTGGGGGAGAGGCGATCACGGAAGCGCTTGAGCTCCTCCACCAGGGGCGCACGGGTCTCGCGGGATTTGGGGAAGTTGCTGGCGGCCAGGAAGAGGCCGGCGGCGCCGTCCCGCAGCACGAAGTGGGCGTCGGACTGGGTGCATTTCAGCTCGGGCAGGGGTACCGGATCCTCTTTCGGCGGCGCAATGTCGCCATTTTTCAGGATCTTGCGGGTGTTCTTGCAGCTCTCGTTGGTGCAACCCATGTATTTGCCGAAACGGCCGTTCTTGAGCTGCATCTCGGAGCCGCAGCGATCGCACTCGATGCTCGGCCCTTCGTAGCCCTTGAGCTTGAACTGCCCCTGCTCCACCTCGTAGCCATCGCAATCCGGGTTGCGACCGCAGACGTGCAGCTTGCGGCTGTCGTCGATGATGTAGGCGTCCATGGCGGTGCCGCAGATCCCGCAACGATGCTTGGCTCGCAGGGCATCGGTTTCCGCCTCGTCCCCGTCGGTGGCGGAGACGAACTCGTCCGCACTGACCAGGTTGATGGTCTTCTTGCAGCGCTCCTTGGGCGGCAGGGCATAGCCGGAGCAGCCGAGGAAGACGCCGGTGGTGGCGGTACGGATACCCATCTTGCGGCCACAATCCGGGCAGTCGATGTCGGTCAGCACCATCTGGTTGGCACGCATGCCCCCCTCTTCATGGGGCTTGTCGGCCTGCTCGAGCTCCTGGGTGAACTCGGCGTAGAAGGCGTCGAGCACCTTCTTCCACTCCAGGCTCCCCTCGGCGATGCCGTCGAGCTTGTCTTCCATCTTGGCGGTGAACTCGTAGTTCATCAGCTCGACGAAGTTTTCCACCAGGCGGTCGGTGACGATCTCCCCCATCTTCTCGGCGAAGAAGCGGCGGCTCTCGACCCGCACATACCCACGGTCGACGATGGTGGAGATGATGGAGGCGTAAGTGGACGGACGGCCGATGCCGCGCTTTTCCAGCTCGCGTACCAGGGCCGCTTCGGTGAAGCGGGCGGGCGGCTTGGTGAAGTGCTGGCGCGGATCCAGCTTGACCAGTTTCAGCACCTCACCGACGGTCACCGCCGGCAGCTGGCTGTCTTCACCCTTGCGGCCCATGGGCGGCAGGGCCTTGGTCCAGCCGGCGAAGCGCAGGGTGCGACCGCGCGCCTTGAGCTCGAACTCCCCTGCCTTGACGGTCAGGGTGGAGGAGTCGTACTGGGCCGGGGTCATCTGGCAGGCGACAAACTGGCGCCATATGAGGTCATAGAGCCGCATGGCATCGGGCTCCATCCCTTCCAGCATCTCGGCAGTCACCTGGACACTGGAGGGGCGAATCGCCTCGTGGGCCTCCTGGGCATTGGCCTTGGCGCCGTAGAGGTTCGGCTCGCTCGGCAGGTAGGCGGCGCCATACTGCTCGCCGATGTATTCCCGCACCGCGTCCACCGCCTCTTTGCTGAGGTTGGTGGAGTCGGTACGCATATAGGTGATGTAACCCGCTTCATAGAGACGCTGGGCCATCATCATGGTCTTCTTGACCCCGAAGCTCAGACGGGTAGAAGCGGCCTGCTGCAAGGTGGACGTGATGAAGGGAGCGGACGGCTTGGAGCCGGTCGGCTTGTCTTCCCGGTTGACCACCTTGTAGTCGACCCCTTCCAGGGCCGCCACGGCGGCGAAGGTCTCGGCCTGGGTCACCGGCTTGAAGTCGGCACCGTTGCGGCTGACCACTTCCATGCGCAGCTCGCTCTTCTCGGCGGTGAGCAGGTCGGCGTTGAGATCCCAGAACTCCACCGGCACGAACGCCTTGATCTCGCGCTCCTTGTCGACGATGAGGCGCACCGCGACGGATTGCACCCGACCGGCGGAGAGGCCGCGGGCCAGCTTCTTCCACAAGAGCGGGGAGACCATGTAACCCACCACCCGGTCGAGGAAACGACGGGCCTGCTGGGCGTTGACGCGATGAATGTTCAACTCGGACGGCTGGGCGAACGCCTCCTGGATGGCGCTCTTGGTGATCTCGTTGAACACCACGCGCTTGTAGCGGCTGTCGTCGCCACCGATGATCTCGCGCAGGTGCCAGGCGATCGCTTCCCCCTCTCTATCCAAGTCGGTTGCGAGATAGATGGTGTCGGCCTTGGCGGCCAGACTTTGCAACTCGCTGACCACTTTTTCCTTGCCGGGCAAAATCTGGTAGTTGGCCTGCCAGCCTGCGGTCGGGTTGATGCCCATCCTTGAGAACAGGGCGTTGCGATCCTTGGCCGCCTTCTCGGATTCGCTGAGCTTGATGCCGCGAATGACAGGTTTTTTGGGCTCGGTGCTGGCGCTGCCGCTGGTCGGCAGATCGCGCACGTGGCCTACGCTGGATTTCACCACGTAGTCCTTGCCCAAATATTTGTTGATGGTCTTGGCCTTGGCCGGAGACTCCACGATGACCAGTGATTTGCCCATGCTGTAACTATTATCCTCATTGCACCCGACGGGGTTGGCGTGCGGTTTTGTGGGGCTGTATAAGAGATTTGACGGGAAAAAGCAATCTTGCGGGTCAATTTGCCCGACAGCCCGAACCGCCCTGCTTCTTTATTTATTAATGCGAAGCCGGGGCGCGGGAAGCAACCGCTTTTTTGTTTTTATGCTATATCCCCCCCTTTTTTAGATTGGAAATGACATATCCAGCCACCCTTGTGACATAAAAACCCATTCTGGTTATCAGCTTGTTACAAAGGATGAAATCTCTTTATAATGGCCGCACACCGCAGCTTTGTGCGCGGAAGGAACCGCTCCCCATATAAAAATCGAAAGGATGTGATCATGAAGCACTTCGAGGTCAACTTCGACGGCCTGGTCGGCCCCACCCACAACTATGCCGGCCTCTCCTATGGCAACGTCGCCTCCCAGAGCAACGCCAAAGAGGCCTCCAACCCCAAGGAAGCGGCCAAGCAGGGGCTGCGCAAGATGAAGGCGCTGACCGACCTCGGCATGGTGCAGGGCGTGCTGGCGCCACAGGAGAGGCCGGATCTCGCGACCCTGCGCCGCCTGGGCTTCACCGGCAACGATGCCAGCGTCCTGGCACAGGCTGCCAGACAGGCCCCCGCCGTGCTGGCCGCCTGCTACTCCGCCTCCAGCATGTGGACCGCCAACGCCGCCACCGTCTCCCCGAGCGCCGACACCCAGGATGGCCGCATCCACTTCACCCCCGCCAACCTGACCAACAAGTTCCACCGCTCCCTGGAGCCCGAGGTGACCGGGCGCATCCTGCGGGCCGTGTTTAACAACGATCGCCACTTCTATCACCACCAGCATCTGCCGGAGAACGACCACTTCGGTGATGAAGGCGCCGCCAACCACACCCGGCTGTGCCGCGCCTATGGCGAAGCGGGGGTCGAGCTGTTCGTCTATGGCCGCAGCGCCTTCGACGTCTCCCAGCCCACCCCCAAACGCTATCCGGCCCGCCAGACCCTGGAGGCGAGCCAGGCCATCGCCCGCCTGCATGGCCTGGGGGATGAGAGTGCGGTCTTCATTCAGCAGAACCCGGACGTGATCGATCAGGGGGTGTTCCACAACGACGTCATCGCGGTGGGCAACCAGAACGTGCTGTTCTTCCACCAGCAGGCGTTCCTCCATACCGAGGCGGCGCTGGCCGAGGTGCGTACCAAGTTCGGCGACGGGGAACTGCACTTCATCGAAGTGCCGACCAGTGAAGTGTCGGTGCAGGATGCGGTGAAATCCTACCTGTTCAACACCCAGATCCTCACCCTGCCATCCGGCGAGATGGCGATCATCGCCCCCACCGAATGCCGCGACAACCCGGCGGTGTCCGCCTATCTGGCCAGGCTGGTGACACTGGGCACCCCCATCAAGGACGTCCACTACATGGACGTGAAGCAGAGCATGAGAAACGGCGGCGGCCCCGCCTGTCTGCGTCTGCGGGTTGCCATGAACGACACCGAGCTCGCCGCGGTCAACCCGGCCTGCCTCATCACCGACAGCCAGTTTGCCCGCCTGGATCAGTGGGTCGAGAAGCACTATCGCGACAGCCTGGCGCTTGACGATCTGCGCGACCCGTCCCTGGTGCTGGAGACCCGCACCGCCCTGGACGAGCTGACCCAGATCCTGAAACTGGGTTCCGTCTACCCCTTCCAGCGCTGAGAATCTGTCACGATCTGACTGCCAGGTCGCGTTCAAGACTCCTGCACTGCTCTTTATCTTGCTGACGGCTTCTCGCGACAGCTCGTAGACAGGTGCCAAGCCGCCACAAAGCCATCAAAAAGCCGGGCAATGCCCGGCTCTCTTTTTTCATTCAACAAGACGCCTCAGCGCCAGGGGCTCTGCTGCCACAGCCGGCCAAGGCCGGCCTCCAGCCCCAGTGCCGCCTGCTTGCCAAGCTTCTGGGTCAGGCTCCTGGGTTTGCTGTAGCGGATGCCGACCACCTTGTGATGGCTGGCCTGGGCCAGCAGGTAGTCATCGCTGGTGCAAAGCGCATCCACCAGTCCGAGCTGCTTGGCCTGGCTCGCCAGCCAATGCTCGCCGGTGGTCACCTTGTCGATGTCGAGACCGGGTCTGTGCTCGGCCACGAAGGCCTTGAACTGTTCGTGGATGGCCCCCAGCTCCTCGCGAAACTTCTCCCGCCCCAGATCGTCGTTCTCGCCGAACATGGTGATGGTGCGCTTGTACTGGCCTGCGGTGTGCATCTCGAATTCGATGTCGTGCTTCTTGAGCAGCTTGTTGAAGTTCGGCATCTGGGCAATGACACCGATGGATCCGACGATGGCGAACGGCGCCGCCAGGATCTTGTCCGCGACGCAGGCCATCATGTAGCCACCGCTCGCCGCCACCTTGTCGATGGCCACGGTCAGCGTGATGTCCTTGTCCCGCAGCCGCTGCAACTGGGAGGCGGCCAGGCCGTAGCCGTGCACCACGCCGCCGCCGGATTCGAGGCGCAGCAGCACCTCGTCCCCGGGCCGGGCCACGCCGATCACGGCACTCACCTCTTCCCGCAGGGAGGCCACTTCCTTGGCATCCATGCTGCCGTTGAAGTCGATGACGAACAGCCGGCTGCGCTCATCCTCCCCCTTGGCTTTGGCCTTGTGCTCGGCCTTGCGGGTCTTCTCCATCTGCTTGCGCTCGGCCTTGCCCGCCAGGGCTGCCTGCAGTTGATGGCGCCCCTGCTCCAGCTCGCCGGAGAGATCGGTCACCACCAGTTCCCCCTTGCGGGATTTGGGCTGGCGGCTGCTCGCCACCATCAGGATGACGGCGCCGATGGCCAGCAGGAAGGTGAGGGTCTTGGCCAGAAACAGGCCGTATTCGGTCAAAAATGCCACTTGATGCTCCGCTCAATGTCCGGTTTTTTCACATAGTAAGGAGTTTGCCCCCCTCGCGCAAAAACTCTGCCACCCCCCGTGCCAAGGGCGGAGGGATCGATGCTATCGCCCTGTTTTATTCACATTTTTGCCGTCTCATACTGGTCAACTGCCGGGCCGGATCAGTACACTTGCCCACTCGATTCGTTGCGCCAAGCCGCCAGGCATTGTTAACAGGAGTCCACATGCTCGACTATCAGGCCCCCCGTGATCTGCTCAAGGACAAGGTCATTCTGGTGACGGGTGCCGGTGACGGCATCGGCCGCGAAGCGGCCCTCACCTATGCGGCCCACGGTGCCACCGTGATCCTGCTCGGGCGTACCAGTGCCAAGCTGGAGGCGGTCTACGACCAGATTGAAGCGGCCGGTCACCCCCTGCCCGCCATCGTGCCAGTGGACTTGAAAGGGGCTACTGCCGCCCACTACCGCGGCATGGCGGAGACCTTCGCCCAGCAGTTCGGCCGCCTCGACGGCGTGCTGTTCAACGCCGGGCTGCTCGGCACCCTGTCGCCGTTCGAACACATTCAGGAGCAGGAGTGGGACGAGGTGATGCAGGTCAACGTCAAATCCGAATTCCTGCTGACCCAGGCGCTGCTGCCCCTCATTCGCCAGACCGCCAAGGAGCACGGCGAGGCGTCCATCGTCTACACCTCCTCCAGCGTGGGCCGCAAGGGGCGCGCCTACTGGGGCACCTATGCCATTTCCAAGTTCGCCATCGAGGGGATGATGGAGGTGCTGGCGGACGAGCTGGAGAACACCAGGGTGCGGGTCAACACCCTGAACCCGGGCGGCACCCGCACCAGGATGCGGGCCAGCGCCTTCCCGGCGGAAGATCCGCAAACCCTCAAGACCCCGGCCGATCTGATGCCCCTCTATCTCTACCTGATGGGGCGTGACAGTCAGGGCCAGAGCGGCAAGACCTTCGTGGCCCAGCCCAAATAAATCAACAAATCAACCGGATGGGATTACAGTGAAGAGGGGGTGCCAAGGCGCGCCCTGTTGAATCCCATCGGCCCCAGACAGGTTGCACTATGTTTCGTCCCAAGAGCACGTTTGAGCAATGGCGGATCTTTCAGGCGGTGGTGGACTGCGGCGGTTATGCCCAGGCTGCCGAGGCGCTGAACAAGAGCCAATCCTCCCTCAATCATGCGGTTGCCAAGCTGCAACAGAGTCTGGGGGTGGCCCTGCTGGAGGTGCGGGGACGCAAGGCGGTGCTGACGCCGGCGGGGGAGATCTTCCTCAAGCGGGCGCGCCAGCTCAGCCAGCAGGTGGAAGAGCTGGAGAACCTGGCCAACAACCTGGAGCGGCAGTGGGAGCCGCAGATCAACCTCTATGTGTCCGTGGTGCAGCCGCGGGAGCGCCTCTACCGGGCGCTGGCCCACTTCTACCCCCGCAGCCGCGGTTGCCGCATCAACCTGCACGAGCGGATCCACTGCCACTTCAATGCGCTGCAGGCGGGAGATCTGATGCTCTCCGAGCACCTGCCCCAGGATCGCACCGGCCTGCCGCTGGACGAAGTCTGTCTGCTTCCTCTGTGCGCAGCGGGCCACCCCCTTGCGGAGCAGGGAGAGCCCATCACCGCCGAGGTGCTGGCCAGCCACAACCAGATAAGCCTGCATCCCCCCATCCACCGCTCGGTGGACTGGAACGATGCGGACGACACCGGCTGGAAGGCGACCCACTATCATGAGGTGCTCAACATGGTGCGCCTTGGCATGGGTTACGCCTGGGTGCCCCGCCACCTGGTGCAGGAGGAGCTCGCCGAGGGCTCGCTGGTGCAGCTCGATCTCACCGGCGGCAGCGAGCGCTATCTCTACACCTACCTGCTCACCCCCTCGGTGGAGGCGCTGGGGCCGGCGGCCGAGCTGCTGCTGCGCTGCCTGCGCATCGAATACCAGGGAGACAACCCCAGGTAAGGCCGCTTCTTCCCCGCACGACCGGGGCACTGGTGCCGGCACATCCGGGCATCAGCTCCCTTTCGCATCCCCTATACGTTGGGGACCCGCCAGCAGGCGGCCAGCGCCATCAGCGCCAGGGCTGCCGCCACCATGAAGACCCCGTGGAAGCTCCAGAGCTCCGCCACCGTCCCCGCGATGGCCCCCGCCATGATGGAGCCGGTGCGGATGCTGTTGGAAAAGAGCGTGGTCGCCACCCCGGCGCGCCCCGGCATCAGGTCCTGGAAATAGGACATGCCAATGCCGGCCACGATGCCGATGAAGATGGCATTGAGCAGTTGCAGCGCAATGAGGGCATGCTGGCTCGACAGGGTCACGAGACCGCCATAGAAACCGACCCCGGCCAGCACCGCCAGCAGCATCATGGGCCGCTTGCCAAAGCGCCGGGTGTAGTAGCCCGCCAGCAGCATGAAGGGGATCTCCAGGGCCGCCGCCGTGCCCATCAGCAAACCGGCCAGCTTCTCCTCCAGCCCCAGCTCACGGGTGATGTAGAGGGGCATGTTGATGAGGTACATGCTGTTGCAGGTCCACATCAGGGTGGAGGCGATGAAGAGCGCCCGCACCGACGGATCCCGCCAGCTGCTCACCCGTTCCACCTCGCTGTCCATCACCGGCAGCGGCAGGGAGGGAAGCCAGCGCCACACCACGAAGGCGCAGATGACATAGGCCAGCGCCGAGGCCAGATACATCACCTTGAAGCCGTAGCCGATGGCGAGCGCGAAGGCGATGGGCGGCCCGATCACCCAGGCCAGGGAGAACTGGGCCCGCAGCACCGAGCTGAACATGTCGGCCTGTTTGTTGCGGCTGTCGGCGTATTCCCGCGCCAGGGCGAACAGCTGCGGGCTGGCGGTGGCGGTCAGGCTCGCCAGCAGCACCCCCAGGCTCACCAGCAACCAGTACTGCCGGTTCCAGGCAAACAGCAGGGAGAGCACGATGCCGGCGAAGCAGCAGCGCAGGATCAGCTGCTTGCGATCCCCCTTGTTGTCGGAGCGGTGGCCGAGCCACTGGCTGATGAGGATGCCGATCACCGCATTCACCGTGTAGAAGAGCCCCACCAGGAAGGGGCGCACCTGCACCTCCTCGGCCAAAAACAGGCTCAAGGTCGGCACCTGCAGCGCCACCGCCACCCCGGTCATGAAGGTCACGGCGAGAAACGAGAGAGAGACGGGATCCGGCCTCTTGCGGGCAGCAGACAGCAAACTCATAGAGATACCATTGATATGGAAGAAAAAAAGGAGCCAGATGCGGGCGGGCTTGGCGTATGGCGGCGGCTATTTTATGCCATTATCAACAGCCACCTCAAGGGTTGCGGGGGGGCGTCCAAGTCCGTACATTGGAAGCCCATCCAGCGCCAGTACAAGGATTTAACATGTTTGATTTTGACCGGGAAATAGATCGCAGCGGTACCATGAGCCTGAAATGGGACAAATACAAGGGTCAGGATGTCCTGCCCATGTGGGTCGCAGACACCGACTTCGTATCTCCCCCCGCCGTACTGGAGGCCCTCACCAAACGGGTCGCCCACGGCATCTTCGGCTATTCGCGCCCCTCTCCCCGGCTCATCGAACTCATCGTATCGCGTCTGGCCAGCCGCTATGGCTGGACCATCCAGCCCGAATGGCTCGTCTTCCTGCCCGGGGTGGTGCCGGGCCTCAATCTCGCCTGCAAGGCCTGGAGCCAGCACGGGCGCGGCATCATCACCCCCAAGCCGGTCTACTACCCCTTCCTGCAGGCACCGGGCTTCAATGACCGCCCCCTGCTCACCGTCCCCGTGGTGGAGGAAGAAGGTCGCTGGGTGCTGGATCTCGAAGAGCTTGAGCGTCAGGCCCCCTCGGCGGATCTGCTGCTGCTGTGCAACCCCCACAACCCGGGCGGCACCGTCTTCACCCGGGAAGAGCTGCTGGCCATCGACGCCATCGCCGAGCGCCACAACCTGGTGATCTGCTCCGACGAAATCCACTGCGACCTGCTGCTGGACAAGGATGCCCGCCACATCCCCTATGGTGCCCTGAGCCCGGAGGCGGCCGAGCGCTCCGCCGTCATGATGGCGCCGAGCAAGACCTTCAACATCGCGGGACTGTGCTGCTCCTTCGCCGTGATCCCCAATGCCCGCCTGCGGCTCAAGCTGCAACAGGCGATGCGCGGCATCAGCGCCGACGTCAATCTGCTGGGGTTCGTGGCGGCCGAGGCGGCCTATGAGGGGGGCGAGCAATGGCTGAATGAACAGCTCGACTACCTGGCCGGCAACCTGGCCCTGATCGAGCAGGCCGTGGCCCGCTGGCCCGGCGTCAAGCTGGCCCGCAACCAGGCCACCTACCTCGCCTGGATCGACATGAGCGCCCTGGGCCTGGACGATCCCGTCGCCTTCTTCGAACAGGCGGGCGTGGGTCTCTCCCCCGGTGCCCAGTTCGGCAACGGCCAGTTCGTGCGGCTCAACTTTGGTTGCACCCGGGCCCGTCTCACCGAGGCCCTGGCCCGCATGGAGAAAGCCATTCTCCAGACCCGCTAGCGAACCGTCCCGGGCGGCGGCCCCAGGCCGCCCGGTGCGCGCGAAAGCGGTAAAATCCGTTCAGCTTCCCGTCTGATACGGATAAGATGAGGCTCATCACCGGATGAGCCCGCCTCCTCCTCATGTTCAGCCACGGTTTCGGTCCACTATGCGCCCATTCGCCTTCTCTGCCCTGTTGCGTCTGTCACGTACCGCCCTGCCCTGGCTTGCGGCCGTGCTGGCGCCCTCCCTCTTCGCCTCTCCCGCCTATGTCACCATCGGTACGGGAGCCCTCAACGGCGTCTACTACCCCACAGGGGGGGCCATCTGCCGCCTGCTCAACGAGGAGAGTGCCCGCCACGGCCTGCACTGCACGGTGCAGAGTACCTCGGGCTCCATCGCCAATCTGGCGGCCCTCGCCAAGGGGGAGGTACAGCTCGCCCTGATGCAGTCGGATGTGCTCTACCATGCGGTGCACGGCACCGGCCCCTTCGCGGGCCAGGCCCCGGACGATCAGCTGCGCAGCCTCTTGCGGCTCCACAAGGAGTCCCTGACCCTGATTGCCAGCGCCACCAGCAACATCACCACCCTGGCCGACATCAAGGGCAAGCGGGTCGATGTCGGCGCCCCCAACTCCGGGGACAGGGTCACCAGCCGGGCCCTGCTCGATGCCATGGGGTGGCGGGTCGCCGACTTCAGCCGCCCGCCAGTGATCTCCCCGGGCAACCGGCTGGAGGGGCTCTGTGACGGCACCCTGGATGCCGCCTTCGTGGTCGCCGGTCACCCCAATCAGGCCATCGGCGATCTCACCGGCCGCTGTCAGGCCCGCCTCATTCCCATCGAGGGGGAACAGGTGGACAAGCTGCTCAAGCAGCACCCCTACTACGATCGCAGCCGCATCGGCGCCAACCTCTATCCGGGGCAGACAAGCGGCGTCAATACCTTCGCCGTCACCGCCGAACTGGTGGCGCTGGCCAGCCTGCCCGAGAGCGAGGTGCGCACCCTGCGGGACGTGCTGAACGAGCGGCTCAAGCAGTTCACCCGGCTGCATCCGGCACTGACCACCCTCACCTGGGAAGGCATGCAGGCGGGCAGCATCGCCCTGCTCCATCCCGGCATGCTGGATGCCGTGCCCACCCTCCCTGCGGACACCCTCACGGCATCCGGTGCCGTGGCGACCTCGGGTGCCCTGCCAACCTTGCCCCCGGCGAGCAGCGCGGCCACACCGACCGATGGGGCAGGCCCCCAGGAAGGCACCGCGCCACTGGAGGGGTCCGACACCTTGCCGGAGCAGCCGGCCGCCGCGACCCTCTCAACCAGTTCGGGGGCGGCCTCCACCAACCAGGCCCCGGCCCTGACCGAGCCGCCCACACCGGGCAGCGCAACCCTGGCACCAGGCCATCCCCTGACCCCGCCTGAGGCGCCCGCCTCGTCGGCAACGCCACTGGAGGCGCCATCACCGCAGGCCATGCCGGCCAGCCCGCCCAGCCACGCGGTGGGGACCACAGCCCCCGCCGGGCAATGAACACCAACCAAGAGGCCACCCCAGGGGTGGCCTCTTGGTTATCGGGAACGGGCGCCTGGCCTGTCACGGCGCCAGCAGCAGCGCCGGATTCTGGATCTCCTCCTCCACCCAGTGCAGCAGCTGCTTGATGGCCCGCGACAGCACCTGGTTCTGGCGCACCACGTACCCCAGGCTGGTACCGGGAAAATCGGTGAGCCGGGTCACCGGGGCGGTCAGCTTGAGCCTGGGGTGCAGGGAGAAATCCGGCACGATGGCGACGCCAAAGCCCGCCTCGGCCCAGTCGAGCTGGGCATCCACACTCCCCACCTCCATGATGCGGCAGCTCGGCAGACCGAGCAGGGGCAGGGAGGGGTCGATCAATGCCCGGGTCCGGGTGTCGTGCCCCAGCAGGATCAGGGTCGGCTCGTCCAGAGGATCGCTCTCTCCTGAGCTGGCCCGCGCCTGCCAGCGGGCCAGGCCGTGCCCCAGGGCACACCAGGTCACCTGCTGCAACTCGGTGTAGAAGAGCGGCTCGCTGCGCTTTTGTGCCATCACGAAGCCCAGATCCGCCTTGCCCGCCCGCACCAGATCCGCCGCCTGATCCGAGGTGGTGTTGAACAGGGTGAGGTCGATGCCGGGGAAGGCCTGCTTGAAGCGCTGGAACGGCTGGATGAGCAGCAGGCGCGAGATGATGTCGCTGGCGGCGATGGCGAGCGTCCCCTGGCTCAACTGGCTCAGGGCATTGAGATCGGACTGGCAGAGCTGCAACTCGTTGATGGCGCGCTCGGCGCTTTGCAGCAGCCGCTCCCCCGCCTGGGTCAGGCGAAACGGGCTGCGCTCCACCAGCTTGACCCGGGTCGCCTGCTCCAGGTTCTTGAGGTGCAGGCTCACATTGGGTTGCGTCATGTGCAGTTCGGTGGCTGTCTGGCCGAAGTGCTGCAACCGGGCCAGGGTGACGAAGGTGTGCAGCCAGTGAATGTCCAGCATGGGGTTCCTCTTCTCCCGGGTCGATGGCAGGGCACGGGCATCACACAAGGGAGCGCGGTGTCGATAATGGCACCGGAATTATATGGCTTCCTTATCGGAATTATAAAGATAATTAATTTTTCTAATCCTCACGGGGCTCCTAGGATGGACGCCTAACGTCTTAGGAGAAAGAGTCATGTCGTCTATCGTAGTCGTAGGTGCTAACTGGGGTGATGAAGGCAAAGGCCGCATCGTCGATTATCTGGCAGGCCAGGCTGGCGCCAGTATTCGTTTCCAGGGCGGCAACAACGCCGGCCACACCGTGGTCAACGATCTGGGCACCTTCAAGCTGCACCAGGTGCCGAGCGGCGTCTTCAACCCGGATTGCCTGGTCGTGCTGGGCCCCGGCATGGTGATCAGCCCCGAGAAGCTCACCGTCGAGCTGGAAGAGGTCAAGGCCTCCGGCGTCATTCCCAAGCTCGCCATCTCTGACCGTGCCACCCTCTGCCTGCCGCTGCACGCGCTGGAAGACACCCTGGAAGAGCAACGCCTGGGTGACGGCGCCTACGGCTCCACCCGTCAGGGCATCGCCCCGGCTTACGGTGATCGGGTCATGAAAAAGGCGATCCTGGTGGGCTGGCTGAAACAGCCGGACGTGCTGGTCGAGCGCATCCAGTTCATGCTGGACTGGAAACTGCCGCAGATGAAGGCTCTCTATCCGGACTTCGAATTCACCCAGACCGCCCAGGAGATGGCCGACTGGCTGCTGGAAGTGTCCGCTCCCTGGCTGGACGCCGTCTGCAACGTCAGCATGCCCCTCAAGGCACTGCAAGCCGAAGGCAAGACCCTGCTGTTCGAAGCCCAGCTGGGTGCCGGCCGTGATCTCATCTACGGCGAATACCCCTGGGTCACCTCCTCCCACGTTTCCGGCGCCTACGCCGGCATCGGTGGCGGTTTGCCGGGCCTGCGCCCGGAGCGCGTCATCGCCGTGGCCAAGGCCTTCAGCTCCTCCGTCGGTACCGGCACCCTGCTGACCGCCATGGAGAACCAGGACGAGTTCCGCAAGATCACCAACGAGTTCGGCGCCACCACCGGCCGTCCCCGTGACGTGGGTTACTTCGATGCCGTCGCCACCAAGAACGGCGTCGAGCTGCAGGCTGCCACCGAAGTGGCCCTGACCAAGCTGGACTGCCTGACCGGTCTGCCGGATCTGAAGATCTGCGTGGCCTACGAAGGTGCTCACACCGAGAACCCGATCTGGCCGCAGACCGCCGCCCTCACCCCCGTCTACGAGAAGATGGAGAGCTGGAGCGAAGACATCAGCGGCTGCCGCACCTTCGCCGAGCTGCCCAAGGCAGCCCAGGACTATGTGCTGCGCATCGAAGCCCTGCTGGGCGTGCCGGTGCCCATGGTCTCCGTCGGCCCGGGCCGTGACGAGATGATCCTGCGCTAAGGCCCCTCGCCTCTCCCAAAAACCGGCATCCCAGGATGCCGGTTTTTTTATGCCCCTCAAAAGCCCCGAACAGCTCACAAAAGCCACCTCCATGGCATAATTTGAGCCATACGGGCACTCTGTTTTGAGCCAGCCCCCTTAGAGTGAATGCCATATTCACACAAAGGAGTGCCCATCATGAGATCCCCCATTATCCCGCTGCTGCCCCTGCTCTGCCTCGCGGCCCTGCCCGCCGGCGCCATGACCCTCAAGAGTACCGACATCCGCGAGGGTGAACCCATGGACAAGGTCTTCAGCTTCAACGGCTTTGGTTGCAGCGGCGAGAACCGCTCCCCCCAGTTGAGCTGGCAGAGCCTGCCCGCCGGCACCCAGAGCGTCGCCATCACCGCCTATGACCCGGACGCCCCCACCGGCAGCGGCTGGTGGCACTGGCTGGTGGTGAACCTGCCGGCCAGCCAGAGCGAGCTGCCGAGCAATGCCTCCGGCAAGATCAAGCAGGGGCTGGAGCTTGGCACCGACTACGGTACCCAGGGTTATGGCGGCCCCTGCCCGCCCGCCGGTCACGGCATGCACCGCTACCAGTTCACCGTCTGGGCCCTGCCCAAGGCGCTGGAGGTGAAGGCCAACACCCCGCCCGCCATGGTAGGCTACATGCTCAACAGCCTGGCCCTTGGCAAGGCCACCCTGACCGCCACCTTCACCACCCCCTAGGAGCCCGCCCGATGAGCACGCCCCTGCTGCAACTGAATCACTACTTCGGGATCCGCCAGCAGCCCCTGCGCCGGGTGCTCATCTACGCGCCGACCCTCATCTGGGTGCAGCAGGGCCGCAAGCAGCTGTGGTGGCGGGAGCAGCGCCTCTCCTTTGACAAGGAGAGCTGGCTGCTGATCCCGGCGGGTCACCGGCTCACCTTCGTCAACCAGCCGGAGCAGGGCACGTTTCGCTCCCAGGCGCTCACCCTGCTGGCCCCGCCACCGGCCGAGTGGCTGGCAGAGAGCACCCTCGATCTCCTCAAGCCACCGGCCATCAGGGTGACGTCGGCCCTCGCCTTCTGCTTCGATCTCGTCACCACCATGGCGCAGCGGCAGCTCTGCGAGACGGCCCAGACCCAGCTGCTGCAAGGGTTTTATGGCGAGCTCAGGGAAGCGGGGGGCCTTGGCCTGCTCTTTCCTGCCACCACCATGACCCTGGGGGAACGGCTGGCCCGTTACCTCAGCGTGGAGCCTGGTCTCGATCACCGGCTGGAGACGGTAGCGACCCACTTCGCCATGAGCCGCGCCTCCCTGGTCCGCAAGCTGGCCGCCGAGGGGCGCAGCTTTCGCCAGGTGCTGACCCAGGTACGCCTGGGGCACGCCCTCACCCTGCTGCAACAGGGGCTCACGCCGCTTCAAACCGCCCTCGCCTGTGGCTACGACTCCCCCAGCCGCTTTGCCGCGCGCTTCAAGGAGGAGTTCGGCCTGACCCCCCACCAATACCTGCGTACCTGCCCCTCCTCTCTCTCGCTGACTGCCACCACGAAAGTAAATAATTACTAAAATACAAGACTATGTAACCTCGTGTAACCGGGTGATCCGGCTCACACTCGCCCCTCCTGCACTGTGACACAGCGCCAATAATCCCGCCAAAATCGCCCTACAATGGCTCTCGCAAACGCTTTCACTAAAAGAATCACTAAAAAATACCTTCCTTAATCTACAAAAACTGTCATTGGAGCGAGAGATGTTTCGTAAAAATTTACTTTCCATCACCCTGAGCGTCGCCCTGTTCGGCCTCACTGCCTGCAACGGCAATGACTCCAGCAGCCCGGCCGCCCCCAGCGCCACCCTGGCGAACCAGTATCAGAACGTGATCGACCGCAGCGGCACCCCGCTCCAGTTCCGTGACTTTGACAGCTACGCCAACCTCAAATACAACCCGCTGCTCGATCTCGGCGCCTGGCACGGCTTCCTGCTGCCCGCCAGCGACAGCGAATGGGGCGGCTTTACCGGTCCCATGGTCATCGCCGAGGAGTACAGCCTGTTCTTCGCAAGCGAATTGGACAAGCTGACCCTGAGCGACGAGAGCGGCCGCGCCTTCCCGCTCACCAGCGCCAGCAAGCAGGCGCTGTATGCCATCCCGGGGGCGCTGGTGCAGCGCTTCGAATTCGACCCCTTCACCCTGGAGCTGGAGCTGCGCTACGGCGATGCCCGCACTGCGCTGGTTCGCACCCGCCTCATCAACCACACTGACGCCCCCCTCACCCTCAAGCTCAACTGGCAGGGGGAGCTGCTCAAGCAGTGGGATGCCAACAAGACGGTCGCCGAGCAGTACCCCGCCTGGACCCGCACCATCAGCCAGACCGAGCGCGGCGTGGCATTCCAGTTCGGCAAACTGCGCAGCACCTGGAACATCATGCAAAGCGGCAGCGCCAGCTACCGCATCGATCGCACCCTGCCGAGTAGCACCACCCTCGACGAGCAGGGGCTCGGCTACGTGAGCGAGGCCAGCCTCACCCTGGCCGCCAAGGGCCAGCAGGATATCTACACCCTGCAGAGCTATGTCCACAGCAGTGCTGACGCGAGCCGCTTCGAGCAGAGCCGCCAGGACCTGCTGGCCGACCCCGCCAGCCATTTCGACGACGCCATCCGTCGCTGGGAGGATTACCTGGCGCGCGGCCTCTCCAATCAGGGGATCCCGGAATCGGAGCGGCGCATCGCGGTCAAGGCGATGGAGACCCTCAACGGCAACTGGCGCTCGCCGGCCGGTGCCATCCTGCACGACGGGGTGACCCCCTCCAACACCGCCCGCTGGTTCGACGGGGTCTGGGCCTGGGACAGCTGGAAGCACGCTTACGCCATGGCCCACTTCAACCCCGAGGTAGCCAAGAACAACGTGCGCGCCATGTATGACTACCAGATCCAGGCCGATGACCCGGTTCGGCCGCAGGATGCCGGCATGGTGATCGACGCCGTCTTCTACAACAAGCTCGCCGATCGGGGTGGCGACGGCGGCAACTGGAACGAGCGGGACACCAAGCCGCCCCTCTCCGCCTGGGCCATCTGGGAGATCTACAGCGCCACCCAGGACAAGGCCTTCATCGCCGAGATGTACCCGAAGATCCAGGCCTATCACGACTGGTGGTATCGGGCGCGGGACAACAACCGCAACGGCATCATCGAATATGGCGCCACCCGCCACGTCGAGCACAACGACGAGTTCGGCAACATCACCTTCAAGGTGCAGTACCCGACGGGGGCACCGGTCGGGCTGGATCTGTCGAGCTGTACCAATGAGGGAGATGGCTGGTATGGCTGCGCCGGCATGGCGCTCTATCAGCAGGTATTGAGCGTTGGCGGCTACGCCGACATGGATATCGGCGCCCAGCACGGTGCCGGCTGGGAGTCCGGCATGGACAACGCCGCCCGCTTCGGCTTTATCGAGCCGGATCAGCTCAAGCGCTATGCCGACAAGACCTATGGCGGCGACATGGCCAAGGCGCGCCAGGACTGGAACGTCTTCTTCTTTGAAAACCATCAGGACGACGGCAACCTCATCGGCTTCTCCATCGATCAGGAGTCGGTGGAGCTCAACGCCTTCCTCGCCAAGGAGAAGCGCATCCTGGCCGACATGGCCGAGCTGCTCGGCAAGCCGGACGAGGCGAGCCGCTACCGCGAAGGGGCGACCCAGCTGGCCGATTACATCAACAGCTGCCTGTTCGATGAGGCCTCCGGCTTCTATTACGACCGCCAGATAGCCCAGGGGGATCTGCCCGACGCCAACGGCTGCGTCGGCAAGCTGTTGACAGCCCGCGGCCGCGGCCCGGAAGGGTGGAGCCCGCTCTGGGCCGAGGTGGCAGACAAAGAGAAGGCGGCGCGGGTGCGCGAGGTGATGCTCAATGCCCAGGAGTTCAACACCAAGGTGCCGCTCGGCACGGCGGCACTGACCAACCCGGCCTATGACCCCGACATCTACTGGCGCGGTCGGGTCTGGCTGGATCAGTTCTACTTCGGGGTGAAGGGGCTGGAGAACTACGGCTATCGCAGCGATGCCCAACAGCTCGTCAACAAGCTGTTTAGCAATGCCGAGGGGCTGGCGGGCAGCGGCCCCATCCGCGAGAACTACAACCCGGAGACCGGTGCCATGCAGGGGGCCAGCAACTTCAGCTGGAGCTCGGCCCACCTCTACATGCTCTATCGCAACTTCCTGAAAACCGAGGGCTGATCCCTCTTTGCAGCAATGAGCCAACAAAAAGGCCTCCGCAAGGGAGGCCTTTCT
Source organism: Aeromonas sp. 62-46 (assembly GCF_001898585.1). NCBI lineage: Bacteria > Pseudomonadati > Pseudomonadota > Gammaproteobacteria > Aeromonadales > Aeromonadaceae > Aeromonas > Aeromonas sp. 62-46. Next base: position 195,417 of record NZ_MKUI01000050.1, read on the forward strand.
TATGGCAGCGCCACAGGTGGCGACTTACTTCACGGTCACCCGGGCAAACTTGCGCTTGCCGACCTGGTAGACGGCGGTACCGGCACCGATGAGTGCCTTGCCATCGTCCAGCTTCTCGCCATCCACCTTGACCGCGCCCTGCTTGATCATCCGCAGCGCTTCGGAGGTGGTGGCCACCAGATCGGCGTCTTTGAGCAGGTTGGCGATGGCCAGCCCTTCGCCTTCCAGTGCCAGCTCGACTTCCGGCATGTCGTCCGGAATGGCGTTCTTGGAGAAGCGCTGGGTGAAGTCTTCGTGGGCCGCTTCGGCCGCCGCCTCGTCGTGATAACGGGCGATGATCTCCTTGGCCAGCCAGATCTTCACGTCACGCGGGTTGAGGGTGCCGGCAGCAATGCCTGCCTTGAACTCTTCGATTTCAGCCAGCGGACGGAAGGAGAGCAGCTCGTAGTAGTTCCACATCAGATCGTCGGTGATGGACATGATCTTGCCGAACATCTCCCCCGGGGCGTCGTGTACGCCGATGTAGTTGGCAGCGGACTTGGACATCTTCTTGACACCGTCCAGGCCCACCAAGAGCGGCATCATCAGCACGCACTGGGTCGCCATGCCGGCATCTTTTTGCAGCTCGCGACCCATCAGCAGGTTGAACTTCTGATCGGTACCGCCGAGCTCGACGTCCGCCTTGAGCGCGACCGAGTCATAGCCTTGCAGCAGCGGATAGAGGAATTCGTGAATGGCGATGGACTGGCCGTTGCTGTAGCGCTTCTTGAAGTCGTCGCGCTCCATCATGCGGGCCACGGTCTGCTTGGCCGCCAGCTTGATCATGCCGGTCGCGCCCAGCTCACTCAGCCAGGTGGAGTTGTACTCGATGCGGGTCTTGGCCGGGTCGAGGATCTTGAACGCCTGCTCGGCATAGGTGAGGGCGTTGTGCTTGATGGCCTCTTCGGAGAGCGGCGGACGGGTGGCGTTCTTGCCGGAGGGGTCACCCACCATGGCGGTGAAGTCACCGATCAGCAGGATCACTTCATGGCCCAGATCCTGGAAGGTCTTCAGCTTGTTGAGGATCACGGTATGACCCAGGTGGATGTCCGGCGCGGTCGGGTCCATCCCCAGCTTGATGCGCAGGGGGCGCCCTTCCTTCAACTTGGCGATCAGTTCTTCTTCAACCAGAATTTCTTCCGCTCCGCGCTTGATCTCGGCTAGCGCCACCTCGAGCTGGGACATTTTTTGACTCTCCAATCACGATTCCACAGGGCCAGACATATTACTGGAATGGCGGGCCAATTGGAAAGGCGGTAAACTCCGACCTTCTTCCGGGTTCAACTTTGTCTGCTTCTCATGGTCCTTTGGCACGCCTTCAACTCTCTCCCTCACTGGCACCGCAAGATGGTGCTGATCCTGAGCATCATGGTGATGATGCTGGCGGCCTGGCCGAGCGAACAGGCAGTCGCCACCCGGGTCGATGACAACGACAACGAACTGGCCGTCGAGCAGCAGGTCGACGAGGAGGCCCAGCTGGCACGGGCCGAGCCCGTCACCCCGCCCAAACCGCGCTATGTCACCAGACAGGTGAAGGTGCGCAGCGGCGACAACATGGGGGTCATCTTCCAGCGCCTCGGCCTCAGTACCACGGATCTGCACCTCATCGACCAGCTCGAGGGCACGGATACCCTGCGCCTGCTCAAACCCGGTCAGGAGCTCACCTTCAAGCTCACCAAGGGCGGCGAGCTGCACAGCCTCTATTACCCCCACAGCCTGGAGCAGGCGCTCAAGGTGAACCGCCGGGATGACGGCTTCGTGGCCAGGCCGGTGAAGATCGAGCTCGACACCCGCGAACAGGTGGCCCAGGGGGAGATCCGCTCCAGCTTCTGGGGCGCCGCCGTCGAAGCGGGCATGACGGAAGACCAGATCATGGATCTCGCCGCCATCTTCGGCTGGGACATCGACTTTGCCCAGGACCTGCAACCGGGGGACAGCTTCCGGGTGGTCTACCAGGACAAATACCAGGATGACGAGCGGGTTGCCTCCGGCGACATCCTGGCCGCCGAGTTCATCAACCAGGGGGCCATCTACCGCGCCGTGCTGAATGAGGATGGCAACTACTACACCCCGGACGGCAAGGCGATGCGCAAGAGCTTCCTGCGCGCGCCGGTCAACTTCAAATACATCAGCTCCAACTTCAATCCGCGCCGCCTTCACCCGGTCACCGGCAAGGTGCGGCCCCACAACGGCATCGACTACGTGGCGCCGGTGGGGACCCCCATCATGGCGGCGGGCGGCGGCAGCGTGGTGGCCGCCGGCTACAACCAGTTCAACGGCAACTACGTCTTCATCAAGCACGCGGGCAACTACGTGACCAAGTACCTGCACCTCTCCAAGCGCACCGTCAACAAGGGGCAGCGAGTCAAGCAGGGGCAGACCATCGGCCTGCTCGGCGGCACCGGCCGGGTCACAGGCCCGCACCTGCACTATGAATTCGTGGTGGGCGGCGTGCACAAGAACCCGCGCACCCTCAACCTGCCCCAGGCGGAGTCTCTCAGCGGGCGGGCGCTGGCCAGCTTCAAGGCCCAGGCCATGCCCCAGCTGGCCAAGCTGGACAGCCCCGAGCTGCAACTGGCCAGAAACAAGGGCAACGGCGACGACAGCTGAGCGCTGTCGACCAAGGTGGAACACGGTATCAGACCGTTCCTCTGCACCACCGAAGAGGTGTTGTCATGAGCGGGCCTTATATCCGATTGATGTCGGGGACCAACGCGGAACACGGTATCGAACCGTTCCTCTGCATCATTGAAAGGGGGTTGTCATGACTGAGCGCTATATAGGCTGGATGTCCGGTACCAGAGCGGGGCATGGTATCGAACCGTTCCCCCGCATCATTGAAAGGGGTTGTCATGACTGAACGCTATATAGGCTTGATGTCCGGTACCAGTATGGATGGTATCGACGCAGTGCTGGTGACGATGGATAGGGAAGCGCTTCGAGTAGAGGCGGCGCTGTGCCATCCCTGGCCAGCGGAGACCGCCCACGAGCTGCACGCCCTCTGCACCCCGGGGGAGAACGAAATCGACCGCATGGGGGTCGCCGACAACCTGGTGGCCCGCGAATTTGCCGCCGCCACCCAGGCCCTGCTCGCCAAGGCGGCGCTGACTCCCAAGGAGATTCGCGCCATCGGCAGTCACGGCCAGACCATACGCCACCGCCCAGCCCTCGGTTTTACCCTGCAGATTGGCAACGCGGCCCTGCTGGCGGCCCTGACCGGCATCGACGTGGTGGCCGATTTTCGCACCATGGACATGGCCCTCGGCGGTCAGGGGGCGCCCCTGGTGCCCGCCTTCCATCAGGCGCTCTTTGCCCGCCCCGGTGCCCTGCGGGTGGTGCTGAACCTCGGCGGCATTGCCAATATCTCGGTGCTGCCCGGCCAGGCCGACGGGGGGGCGGGTTCAGGGGTATATGGCTTCGATACCGGCCCCGCCAACACCCTGCTCGACGGCTGGTATCGCCGCCACCATCCACACGGTGACAGCTATGACGACGGTGGCCAGTGGGCCGCCAGCGGCAAGCTTATTCCTGCGCTGCTGGAGCAGTTGCTGGCTCACCCCTACTTCGCCGCCCCCGCCCCCAAGAGCACGGGGCGTGAGATGTTCACCCTCGACTGGCTCGACGGCGAGCTGGACGGCTGCGCATACGCCCCCGCTGATGTGCAGCGTACCCTGCAATCCCTCACCTGCCACAGCATCGCCCGCCAGTTGCCCACCCACCGTGATGCGCCAACCCGGCCCGAGCTGTTTGTCTGCGGCGGCGGCGCCCACAACGCCCCGCTGCTGGCGGAGCTTGCTGCCCTGCTGCCCGACTGGCATCTGACCAGCACCGCCCAGCTCGGCCTTGCACCGGACTGGGTGGAAGGGGCCGCCTTTGCCTGGCTGGCACAACGCTTTATCCAGCGAAAGCCGGGCAACCTGCCTGCGGTGACCGGTGCGAGCCGCCCGGCGGTGCTGGGCGCCCTCTATCCCGCCTGAGCCGCTTCCCGAGCGCCCTCCCCTCTAATGGAACAAGCCCGAACAGGTGCACCTGATCGGGCTTGTTGTTATGCCTGGCGCCAGATGGCGCAGACCCGTCACTCTGTGCTCCCTACCCGAGCCGATCTTTCAACCTGGCCGCCTGCGCCTTGAAGGTCTCATAATCGGCGACATGCCGGCTCCTGGCTGCGGTGATCCACTGCACGCCCGTCTCGTCGGCGTGGGAAAATTCGATGCAAAACTCATATTTCGCGCTGGAGAGCAGCCCCATCAGCGCACCAGACAGAAAACCCACCAGGGGCAGGAAGAGCACGATGAGCCAGTTGCCCGCCTGCTCGTAGGAAGGGGTGAAGTAAAAGAGCACACTGGAGGTGACCACCCCCAGCAACAAGGTCTTCTTGAGCCTATCCATCCAGCCGAGTGCTTTTACCTGCACGCCGACGATGCGGTCCAGATCGTAGCGATCCTTGTTCACCCTCAGTGTGTTGTCCGACTGTTCAATGGCAATGGCCATCCTGATACTCCGTCCTGTTGGCTATGGCGATAAGGGGTTGCCGTGGCGGCCCCGGATTGTGCATCCCATGATCATGACGGACCAGCAGCCAGCCACGGGGTGATGGGCGGCACCTCCCCCAACAGGAACACACGCTGCGCATGGTATCGTATGGCGCCAAACATCAAAAGACGTTCAAATCAAAAGGCGAGGTGGATCACCTTCTATCCACCCCTTGTCCCCCGTGCAGCCGTTGGCTTTTCTGGCCATCCTCTCATGGGCAAGGTAGCCGGGGGATCAGGGGTCAGTGAGATTACAGCCCCGTGATGACCCTCAGGAGGGGCGGGCCGATGGGATGGCGCCATAGGCCCGCCCCTCGAGAGCACTCCCATGGCCCTAGAAGGCCCACTTCAGGAAGCGGTTTACCTGGCGCTTGACCGGTGCACAGAGCGGCGGTTTGGGAGGCTCCAGGTTGATCTGTCTGCGGCCCACCCTGGCTTCGCCCCGCAGCAGGATCTGGAGATAGTGGGGGTGCTGGCGCTGGATGAATCGAGAGATCTCATGGGCCCAGGGTTTGGGGACTCCCCACAGGGTCGAGGCCAGGGCGCCGACGATACAGAAGAAAGCGGGCTCGTGCATGCCCATCCTGACGCCATTCTCCAGCGCCTCCTTGAAGGAGCCCGAATGGGCGATGCAGGTCATCACATTGACCATGAAGGCGGCATAGTCATCTTCCCCGCCGTGGCCCACCCTGGCCACCAGCCCGGCCTGCGGCCTGTAGCCGAACTGGTGGCCGATGTGCTCAAGCACTGCATTGCGCTGGCGAATGACCTTGGCATAGAACATCAGCATGGCGGTACAGTCGAGCGCCTGGCTCAAGGCCGCCTGATGGGGATGGGTCTGGGTGGGACGGGGGGTGGTCAGCAGCGCGATCTCCTCCGAGATGGCGAGCAGACCGATGGGCACCGCCGTGCTGATAAAGGCGAGGTCAATGGCGATCGCCAGGTCCTGGCCCTCCTCCATCCGGCCGATGACCACCTGCTCGGCAAAGAGGCGACGCTGGCGCTCGATAAAGGCGCCATAGATCAGGGCCCTGAACTTCTTCTGGGGATAGGGGGTATCGAGCAGGGTCTCCATGGTCAGGATGGCGGCACCGGTGCGACCGCGCAGTTGATAGTCGGGGGCGAGGGGGAAGTGCTTGCCTAGGCGGGGGGGTGGCCGAAACCCGCTGGTGCGGCTGTACATGTCACCCAGAATGAATCCAAGCATAAAACCTCCGAAGTCAGATGACGGGGATCGCGATGCGATCGCATGTGCCACTCCCGGGCAGATGAGTGCCGATCCGTGCTGCTCGTCGGCAGGGTCCCTGATTTCATTATTAATCATAAAGTTAATAATCCACCCAAACCCCGACCCAGGTCGCAATAACGGCAGTTGATGACAAAAAGCACAAATAAGGGTGGTGCGGGGAAGATGAGCTGGCTGCATCGCAAGGAGTGCGGGATACGTCAGGGCGGCAAAGCAGGGCGGACTCCGGGGCCCCCTCACAGGGAGGGTCATGACAGGAGTGATATGCATCGGGGGGCGGCAAGTCGGGGCAGGCAAGGGGAAGGCCCCCTCCCCTTGCTTATGAGCCTTGTTGGCGGGGTGCGTTCGCGCCGCTGAAAAGATATGGCATAGGCGATGTGGCGACCCGCCCATGTCAGCCTCCGCCGCAGGGGCTAAAATGCGCCCTCTCTTTCTCCCGTATTTATGTCATGACCTGTGGCCATGCAAAGAGGGTGAATGTTATTTCAGTGTGCTCGCCACAGCATATTTTGGCGGCGCTGAACAGGGCGTCGAGAGAGCGATAAATAGATAGCTATGCAAAACCGGGAGAATAAGCTGCAATTTCGCCAAAAGTATTAACGGAGGATTCACAGGCTGTAACCCTGATGCGCGACAATATGGCGCTATCTGGTTCCACTTTCATGGTAAAGCGGGATCATCATCACCTTTATTTGCCATACCCGTCATGAATTGAATCGCAAAATGAATATATTTCACTCTGTTGAGCCACTTCATAGAAACAGGATCCCGGTTTGCATCCCCGGATAACCGCCCCCTAGAATTCTCCCGTCTGAATCACCAGGCCAACTTCTCTCCCTTGTCTGTTGCACGCGCTGTCTGCATCGAAACAGGGCTCGACACTGTGATGATCGTTCTCCTTTTCTCCGTCGCCCTGCGGCGGGAACGGGCAACTGTTGCCGCAATATCACGAGTCATCAGCGTGCCGTATTCGGCCAGGGAAGAACAATGCGGCCCGGACCCTACATCAAAAACGAAAAAGGAGTATCGCCATGAGTGGTACCATCATCAAGTCAGCCAGAAATACCCCCAATGCGCCTCAGGATCTGGGGCCCTATACCCAGAGCGTGGCCTTCTCCCACTACAACAATATTGCCGCCCAGCTCCCGGTCGATCCGAAAACGGGCGCGCTGGTCGCAGGGGATATCCAGGCGCAGGCCAGACAGTGTCTCACCAATATCCAGGGCATCGTCGAGAGCATTGGCCACGGCATGGAGGACATGGTGAAGGTGACCCTGTTCCTCGCGGACATCGCCGACCTCGATGCCGTCAACGCCGTCTATCGGGCATTCTTCCCCCACTCGCTGCCGACCCGCACAGTGCTCGCCGTCGCCAGTCTGCCGCTCGGCGCCAGGGTGCAGATGGACGCCCTGCTCTCCAACGGGGAAGGCACCTTCCCCCAGGCTCCCTGCCCGCTGCTCAAACTCGCCCGCAATAGCGACCACGCCCCGCAGGATCCGCTCTCCAGCCAGAGCGTCGCCTTCTCCCATTACAACAATATCGGTGCCCAGCTGCCCCTCAACCCCGCATCCGGCGCTCTGGTTGACGGTGGCATTCGCGAGCAGGCGGCCCAGTGCCTGCGCAATATCAAAACCGTGCTGGAGAGCATCGACGTGCCCTTCGACGACATCGTCAAGGTGACTGTCTATCTGACCCACCTCGTCGATCTGGACGCCGTCAACGAGGTCTACACCACCTTCTTCCCGGATTCCGCCATCGCCCGTGCCGTCGCCTATCTGCCGGCCCGCAGCGTGATCGCGGCCTCTGCCCTGCCGCTGGGTGCCCGGGTGCAGATGGATGCGGTCATCTCCCACGGTGACGGCACCCCGCCCCAGCTGGTGGAAGACAGGCACAACCTGGTGATCCGTGCCCGCAATACCGACAAGGCGCCGCGCAGCCCGCTGCATACCCAGAGCGTCGCCTTCTCCCACTACAACCATATCGCCGGCCAGTTGCCGCTCGACATGACCACCGGCAAGGTGCTGACCGGTTGCGTCCGTGAGCAGACCGCCCAGTGCCTCGGCCATATCAAGACCATCGTCGAGAGCATCGGCCATGTGATGGACGATATCGTCAAGGTCAATATCCAGCTTGCCAACATCGCGGATCTGGCGGAGGTGGATGCCATATACACCAAGTACTTCCCGGCCTATCTGCCTGCCCGCACCGTGATTGGCGTGAGCGAGCTGCCCGCCGGCGCCCTGGTGCAGATTGATGCGGTGATGTCCAACGCCGAAAGCACCCCGCCGCAGGTGTAAGGGTTGTTGCTAATAGTAAAAAAGACACCGGCTTCAGGCCGGTGTCTTTTTCTATTCCCCATTCATGCACACATGCACACTGATAGTGTCATAACTCAGCGTATATATCTTTCATGTGCTTATCTCCTTTCTTATAGCCGGGAGGGTCGACATGAAAAACATTGTTTGTAACTACGAGATTAGATATGTCATCGACCAGACATAAATCCCACTCATGCCCTGGAGTTACATGCATTCCCTCAGTTTGGTAGCAACGTAATACGACATTGTCTTTACGGGACACCCCTACAGCAACAGGTTTAGCTTTTCGAACATAACCACTATATGTAAACTCTATTTCTTTTCGGCTATTTATTGCATCAATCAAGTCACGAATCATATATATCTCTCCTTGATAAAATAAGCAGGAATACTACTCCATCCCAAAAGACTCAATGGTGACCATAATCACAGAATTTGAAATGTATTTCATGGAGAAAAATATTAATTTATGAATTCAATGAGTTAATTGATATAAAGGCAATTCTGCTTACAGAATATGCGTTTTACTTAAAAGTCCGATCTCATTCAAGTTAACAACGAAAAAAATATAAAAAACGCCCCCCATCTTGCGATGGAGGGCGTTTTATCGTTCTGGCTATTGGGCCTGGGCGGCCCAATATTCAGCGATTACAGGGGCTGTTACAGGGATTCTGCGGTCGCAACCACGTTTTCCACGGTAAAGCCGAATTCCTTGAACAGCAGCTCGGCCGGGGCGGACTCACCGAAGGTGCGCATGCCGATGATCTTGCCGCCGAAACCGACGTACTTGTACCAGTAGTCGGCGATGCCCGCTTCGATGGCCACGCGCTTGGTGACGGCGGCCGGCAGGACGGACTCTTTGTACTCGGCAGATTGAGCGTCGAACACGTCGGTAGACGGGATGGAGACCACGCGCACGGCACGGCCCTTGGCAGTCAGCTGCTCATAGGCAGCCACGGCCAGCTCCACTTCGGAACCGGTGGCGATCAGGATCAGTTCCGGGGTACCGGCGCAATCCTTCAGCACGTAACCACCCTTGGCGGCATCGGCCAGTTGCTGGGCGGTGCGGTCCATCTGGGCCAGGTTCTGACGGGAGAAGATCAGGGAGGTCGGGCCGTCGGTACGCTCGATGGCGTGTTTCCAGGCGATGGCGGACTCTACCTGGTCACACGGGCGCCAGGTGCTCATGTTCGGGGTCAGACGCAGGGAGGCGATCTGCTCCACCGGCTGGTGGGTCGGGCCATCTTCACCCAGACCGATGGAGTCGTGGGTGTAGACGAAGATGGCGCGCTGCTTCATCAGGGCGGCCATGCGCAGGGCGTTGCGGGCGTACTCCATGAACATCAGGAAGGTGGCGCCGTAGGGGATGAAACCACCGTGCAGGGCGATGCCGTTCATGATGGCGGACATGCCGAACTCGCGCACGCCGTAGTGGATGTAGTTGCCTGCGGCGCTCTCGGGAGTCAGGGACTTGGAGCCGGACCACATGGTCAGGTTGGACGGCGCGAGATCCGCAGAGCCGCCCATGAATTCCGGCAGCAGCTTGCCAAAAGCTTCCAGGGAGTTCTGGGACGCTTTACGGGTCGCGATCTTGGCCGGGTTGGCCTGCAGGGTTTCGATGATCTTGGCGGATTCAGCAGCCCAGTTGGCCGGCAGCTCGCCAGTGGTGCGGCGCTTGAACTCGGCAGCCAGGGCCGGGTGAGCGGCTTCATAGGCGGCGAACTTGGCAGCCCAGTCGGATTCGAGCTTGGCGCCCTTTTCCTGACCGTTCCACTCGGCGGCGATGTCGGACGGGATGACGAACGGCGCGTGGTCCCACTTCAGGAAAGCACGGGCGGCGGCGATCTCGTCATTGCCCAGCGGTGCGCCGTGGCAGTCGTGGGAGCCGGACTTGTTCGGGGAACCGTAACCGATGATGGTGCGGCAGCAGATTAAGGAAGGCTTTCCGGTCTCGGCCTTGGCGGCTTCGATGGCGGCGTTGATGGCTTCCGGGTTGTGACCGTCAACGGCCGGGATGACGTGCCAGCCGTAGGCTTCGAAGCGCTTGGGAGTGTCGTCGGTGAACCAGCCTTCTACGTGACCGTCGATGGAGATGCCGTTGTCATCCCAGAACGCGATCAGCTTGCCCAGACCCAGGGTGCCGGCCAGGGAGCAGGCTTCGTGGGAGATACCTTCCATCAGGCAGCCGTCGCCCATGAAGGCGTAGGTGTAGTGGTCGACGATGTCGTGACCCGGCTGGTTGAACTGCTCAGCCATGGCCTTCTCGGCGATCGCCATGCCCACGGCGTTGGTGATGCCCTGACCCAGCGGACCGGTGGTGGTTTCAACGCCCGGCGCATAACCATACTCCGGGTGACCCGGGGTGCGAGAGTGCAGTTGGCGGAAGTTTTTCAGATCGTCGATGGAGAGGTCATAACCGGAGAGGTGCAGCAGGGAGTACAGCAGCATGGAGCCGTGGCCGTTGGAGAGAATGAAACGGTCGCGGTCGGCCCACTTGGGGTTGTTCGGGTTGTGTTTGAGGTGGCTGCGCCACAGCACTTCAGCGATATCCGCCATTCCCATGGGGGCGCCCGGGTGACCGGAGTTGGCTTTTTGAACGGCATCCATACTCAATGCACGAATGGCATTGGCAAGCTCTTTACGAGAAGGCATCTGTATCTCCTGCGATTGCTTCATTTGATGGCCAAGATTAAGGCGCGTTATTGTCCCAGCAGGGGGCGCGGCGTGCAAATATTATCTGGGCGAATAAAGTGGCTTTGGGAGCACAATCGCTTTTCTGGGCGGGGAAAACGATTCAATCCACCCCCTGCCTTACCTCCATGGAGGTGGATCCCTTCCCCATCCCGCCCCGGGCGGCTCCACCCCCAAATAGTGCTGGCAATCACCGGATGACCTATTTAAAATAGACGTCCAGATGTAGATACCTCTACAGTCATCCTGTCATTATCCGGTTATGGCCAAGGCGATAACCCTTACGAATCGAGAACCAAACATGGCAAAGCTGTTTACTTCCGAGTCGGTCTCCGAAGGCCATCCCGATAAAATCGCCGACCAGATCTCCGATGCGGTGCTGGACGCCATCCTGCAGCAGGACACCAAGGCGCGCGTCGCCTGCGAAACCCTGGTCAAGACCGGCATGGTGATGGTAGCCGGCGAAGTGACCACCTCTGCCTGGGTCGACATCGAACAGATCGTGCGCGACACCGTGCGCGAGATTGGTTACACCCACTCCGACATGGGCTTCGACGCCGACTCCTGCGCCGTGCTGAACGCCATCGGCAAACAGTCTCCGGACATCAACCAGGGCGTCGACCGTACCGACCCGCTGGAGCAAGGTGCCGGTGACCAGGGCCTGATGTTCGGCTACGCCACCAACGAAACCGACGTGCTGATGCCCGCGCCCATCACCTACTCCCACCTGCTGGTGAAGCGTCAGGCAGAAGTGCGCAAGAACGGCACCCTGCCGTGGCTGCGTCCGGACGCCAAGAGCCAGCTGACCTTCGCCTACGACGACGCAGGCAAGATCCTGGGTGTCGATGCCGTGGTGCTCTCCACCCAGCATTGCGACTCCATCAGCCACAGCGATCTGGTGGAAGCGGTGCGCGAAGAGATCATCAAGCCGGTGCTGCCCGCCGAGTGGATCAACAAGGACACCAAGTACTTCATCAACCCGACCGGTCGTTTCGTCATCGGCGGCCCCATGGGTGACTGCGGTCTGACCGGTCGCAAGATCATCGTCGACACCTACGGCGGCATGGCCCGTCACGGTGGTGGCGCCTTCTCCGGCAAGGATCCGTCCAAGGTGGACCGCTCTGCCGCCTATGCCGCCCGCTACGTGGCCAAGAACATCGTGGCCGCAGGTCTCGCGGATCGCTGTGAAGTGCAGGTCTCCTACGCCATCGGCGTGGCCGAGCCCACCTCCATCAGCGTCGAAACCTTCGGTACCGGCAAGGTGGCCGAAGCCCTGCTGGTCAAGCTGGTGCGCGAGTTCTTCGAGCTGCGCCCCTATGGTCTCATCGAGATGCTGGATCTGAAGCGCCCGATCTACCAGGCAACCGCCGCTTACGGCCACTTCGGCCGCGACGAGTTCCCCTGGGAGAAGACCGACAAGGCCGAGCTGCTGCGCGCTGCCGCCGGCCTGTAAGGCTCGAGGTTGTGATAAAAGGGGAGCCTGGCTCCCCTTTTGCTTTTGTGTCCTGTCCCGAGGATCCCATGCCTGCCACTGCCACCCGGCTTGACCCCGCCCTCATCGAGACGCTGCTCGCGCGCGTCGAAGCCTGCTTTGTGCAGGCCGAAACGCGCCTTGGCCGCACCTTCCCCCGCCCGCAAGTCCATTGCAACATGCGGGGCCGGGCGGCAGGGTCGGCGCGGCTGCAAACCTGGGAGCTGCGTTTCAATCCGGCGCTCTATCAGGCCAATCAGCAGGCGTTTTTAAGGGAAGTGGTGCCCCACGAGGTGGCGCACCTGCTGGTCTATGCGCTCTGGGGAGAGGGGCGCGGCAAGAGCCGGGTACTGCCCCACGGTCGCCAGTGGCAGTCGGTGATGCGGGAGCTGTTCGATCTCGTACCCAGCACCACCCACAGCTTCGATCTGGGGGTGCTGGCCCAGCGCACCTTCGCGTATGCCTGCGCCTGCCAGCAGCATCCCCTCTCGGTGCGCCGCCACAACAAGGTGATGCGCGGCGAGGCCCGCTATCACTGCCGCCGCTGTCGCCAGCCCCTGGTGTGGCAGCGCGACACGACGGCGGATTGAGTCACCCCGTGTCGCGCTCCTGTGATAGGGTGCGCACTTACTTCATTCAACTGTCTCATTGCCAAGGATATTCATGTTTCGCCCTCTGCTCTCTCTCTGCCTGGCCCTGCTGGTCAGCGCCCCGGCTCATGCCGACAACATCCAGACCTTTCGCGCCGCCAAGCAGGATCTGAACAAGCTCTACCAGAGCCACCCCGTCACCTTCTACTGCGGCTGCAACATCAAGTTCAGCGGCAAGAAGATGGCCCCCGACTGGGAGAGCTGCGGCTACCTGCCGCGCAAGCAGGCCGAGCGGGCCTCCCGCATCGAATGGGAGCACGTGGTGCCCGCCTGGGAGTTCGGCCACCAGCTCCAGTGCTGGCAGGACGGGGGTCGCAAGAATTGCGGCAAGAGCGACGAGTTCAACAGGATGGAGGGAGACATGCACAACCTCTTCCCTGCCATCGGCGAGGTGAACGGCGATCGGGCGAACTTCCGCTTCAGCGACTGGAACGGCAAACCGAACCAGTACGGCAAGTGCCAGATGCTGGTGGATTTCAAGGAGCGCCAGGTGCAGCCGCCCAAGGGGCCGGTGCGTGGCCAGATCGCACGCGCCTACCTCTACATGAGCCAGCAGTACGGACTGCGTCTGGCAGCCCAGCAGCGCAAGCTTTACGAAGCCTGGGACAGGCAGTATCCGGCTGATCGCTGGGAGTGCGAGCGCAACCGCCGTATCGGCAAGCTGCAGGGCAATACCAATCCCTTCATTGAAAAGCAGTGCCAATAACCCCATTTGACCAGGGAGGGGGAGCGTCCCCCTCCTCCTGAATCCCTTCACTCTCTGTCTCGCGAGCCTTGCTCGCCGCCGTGCAGTAGGGTATTGAAGGGTTTCCAAGCAAGAGACTGACTATCAGCCATGCGCATTCCACGTATCTATGAACCGGCCAGCCTGCAGGTTGGCCAGACCCTCGCCCTGTCGGAAGACGGTGCCAATCACATCGGCCGCGTGCTGCGCATGCAGCCGGGCCAGCAGCTCGAGCTGTTCAACGGCGACGGCAACCAGTACCCCGCCACCATCGCCAACGTCGGCAAGAAGTCGGTGGAAGTGACCATCGACAGTTGCGAGACCCGCTCGGTGGAGTCCCCCCTTGCCATCCACCTGGGTCAGGTGATCAGCCGCGGCGACAAGATGGACTTCACCATCCAGAAATCCGTGGAGCTCGGCGTCACCTGCATCACGCCCCTCTTCTCCGAGCGCTGCGGCGTCAAGCTGCCCGCCGATCGGCTGGAGAAAAAACGCGAGCAGTGGCAAAAAGTGGTGATCAGCGCCTGCGAGCAGTGCGGCCGCAATACCGTGCCCGAGGTGCGCATGCCGATGGAGCTGGACGCCTGGCTGGCGGAAGAGACTCAGGAGCTCAAGCTCAACCTGCACCCGCGCGCCCCTTACAGCATCAACACCCTGCCCATCCCCGAGCACGGCGTGCGCCTGCTGATCGGCCCGGAAGGGGGCTTGTCCAGCGACGAGATCGCCCGTACCGTGCAGGAAGATTTCAAGGAGATGCTGCTGGGGCCGCGGGTGCTGCGCACCGAAACCGCCGCCCTGACGGCGATTACTGCGCTTCAGTGCCGCTTTGGCGATCTGGCCTGACAGCCGACCCCACCCCGGCCCTCCCCTTCGCAGGGGAGGGAGCAACAGGCCCCTCCCCCTTGTGAAGGGGGAGGCAGGGAGGGGGTCATCACATCCCATCGAGCCATTAGGAAGGAAACTCGGATGACCATTAAACTCGGCATCGTGATGGACCCCATCTCGGCCATCAATATCAAGAAGGACTCCAGCTTCGCCATGCTCGAAGAGGCGCAAAAGCGCGGCTACGAGCTGTTCTATCTGGAGATGAAGGATCTCTACATGGAGGCCGGTCGCGCCTTCGGTACCATGCGTCCGCTCACCGTCAAATATGACTATGCCGACTGGTACAGCCTCGGCGCGGTGGTGGATCAGCCGCTCTCCAGCCTGGACGTGATCCTGATGCGCAAGGATCCCCCCTTCGACACCGAGTTCATCTACGCCACCTACATGCTGGAGCGGGCCGAGGATGAGGGTTGCCTCATCGTCAACAAGCCCCAGAGCCTGCGCGACGCCAACGAGAAGCTCTACACAGCCTGGTTTGCCGAGCACACCCCGACCACGCTCGTCACTCGCAGAGCAGACAAGCTGCGGGCTTTCCACGCCCAGCACAAGGACGTCATCCTCAAACCGCTGGACGGCATGGGCGGCGCCTCCATCTTCCGCATGAAGGAGGATGACGCCAACGTCGGCGTCATCATCGAGACACTAACCTCTCACGGCAGCCAGTACTGCATGGCGCAGACCTATCTGCCCGCCATCAAGGATGGCGACAAGCGGGTGCTGGTGGTGGACGGTGAGCCGGTGCCCTACTGCCTGGCCCGCATTCCGGCCCAGGGTGAGACCCGTGGCAACCTGGCGGCCGGCGGCCGTGGTGAGGCGCGCCCTTTGAGTGACGCGGACTGGGCCATCGCCCGCGCGGTAGGCCCGACCCTGAAAGAGAAGGGGCTCATCTTCGTCGGCCTCGACATCATCGGCGATCGCCTGACCGAGATTAACGTCACCAGCCCGACCTGCATCCGCGAGATTGAGGCGGCCTTCGACGTCTCCATCACCGGCATGCTGATGGACGCCATCGAGCGCCGACTGGGCCGCTGACCCCTTCGTTGCTGCGGCGAGGACACACACACAAGGGGCCGTGAGGGCCCCTTTGACTACCGCCCTCCTGCCGGCAAAAAGCGGTTTTGCCCGCCGCCATCAACTGCCATAATCACCCCAAATACCTTTGCACGCTAAGAGATACATACGCTCCATGCAAACACTGCAAAATCACTTTCTGCTCGCCATGCCGAGCCTCACGGACGCCTATTTCCAGCGCTCCCTGGTCTATCTGTGCGAACACAGCAGCGAAGGCGCCATGGGACTGGTGGTCAACATTCCGGTCGACATGTCCCTGGACGCCATGCTGCCCAAGCTCAACCTCAATCCCCCCGCCACCGCCGAGATGAAACAGCCGGTGTTGCAGGGGGGCCCGGTGCACGGGGATCGCGGCTTTGTGCTGCACAGCTTCCGCCCGGGGTTCAACTCCACCCTGCAGGTGAGCGACGAGATGATGGTCACCACCTCCAAGGACATCCTGGAGACCCTGGGCACCGACGAGGCGCCAGACCACTGGCTGGTGGCGCTCGGTTACGCCGGCTGGAGTGCAGGCCAGCTCGAGCAGGAGCTGGTGGATGGCGCCTGGCTGGTGATCCCCCCCAATCCCAAGCTGGTCTTCGATACCCCCATCCACCTGCGCTGGCAGCAAGCCGCCGCGAGCATTGGGGTCAACCCCCTGCACCTCTCCAGCCAGGTGGGGCATAGCTGACACCCCGGCCCTCCCCTCCGGGGGAGGCGGCACGCTCCCCCCTCACGAGCAGGGGGAGACAGGGAGGGGGCTTCCCCCTTCATTTATCCATCCATTTCGAGGAGACCCCATGTCATCACGCAGCATCATGGGCTTTGACTACGGCACCAAGAGCATCGGTGTCGCCATCGGCCAGGAGCTCACGGGCAGCGCCCGCCCCCTTCGCTCCCTCAAGGCCAACGACGGCATCCCCAACTGGGACGAGATAGAGAAGCTGATCAAGGAGTGGCAACCGGATCTGCTGATCGTCGGTCTGCCGCTCAACATGGATGGCACGGACCAGGAGATCACGGTGCGGGCCCGCAAGTTCGGCAATCGCCTGCACGGTCGCTTCGGCAAACCGGTGGAGTTCAAGGACGAGCGGCTCACCACCACGGATGCCCGCGCCCGCCTGTTTGAACGTGGCGGCTACAAGGCGCTGGACAAGGGGAGCGTGGACGGCGTCTCCGCCCAGCTCATCGTCGAAGCCTGGATGGAAGAGCAGTACGACTAAACCGGGGTGCCTCCTCCACCTTGCTTCTCTTTCGCCTCCCCGCTCTCCATGGGCCCGCCCCAGGCAAAACGCGTCATCCCCGCCGCGGCCAGGCCATAGAGCCGCCGGATCTCCCCCCGCAACCACATCACCTTGGCATCCTGATTGTGGCGCTTGTGCCACAGCAGGATGAAGGCGATCTCCAGCTGGGCATAGAGAGACTCTTCCAGCGGCAACGGCATGGGGATGAGGCCGGGGTGATGTCTGGCGGCATAGTCCGCGCAATATGAAGGCACCACGGCGATCAGCTCGTGGCTCTTTTGGGCGGCGATGTGCAGCGCCTGCTCGAAGCTCGCCACCATGATGGGCACCTGCCGCCTGTGGCCTTCGTCCTCCAGCAGATCATCCAGTGCCCAGCTGTCGCTGGCCTCCCACACCACGCTCACCTGGGGGCAGGCCAGAAAGCGGGTCAGCGACCACGTCTGCCCGAGCAAGGGGTGATCCTTGCGCAGGAACACCACGGGACGATCGCAGAACAGCACCTCGTGATCGATGTAATAGGGCAGCCGGTTGACCCTGGCATGGGAGCGGCCGTGGGTCTCCCGGGCACAGAAGCCGAGATCCGCCTCCCCGTTGACGATGTCGTTGAGAGAGTGGTGATCCCAGCCCAGCATCCTGACCACGGAGTGGGGGTACTTCTGGTAGATGGTCGTGGGCAGCTCGCTCAGGAAGCTGATGCCGAAGGGGGACTCCATCACCAGACTGAAGCGGGCCCCCTCGGGGATCGCCTCGCTGTTGAGGGTGCTGATGCTCTCGGTGAGCTGGAACCAGGTCTTGAGCTCCTCTGCCAGGGTCAGGGAGAGATTGGTCGGCTGCAAGCCCTGACGCACGCGCACGAAGAGGGGGTCCCCGAACCAGTCCCGCAGCTTGCCGAGCGCCTTGCTCACCGCCGACGGGGTGACACACAGCCTCTTGGCCGCCCCCGCCACGCTGCGCTCCTGCATCAGGTGCCTGAAGACCACCAGCAGGTTCAAATCGAGTTCACCCAGATTGCGCATCGCTTCTCTCCTATCCCCGAGCCCGTACTCGCCGGATCGCACGCCATGGTAGCAGCACCTTGACCACCAGGTAACCGAGCAGCGCCAGCAGGAGTGCCAGGATCAGCATCCAGAGCGCAGGCATCCCCAGATGGCCCATCCCCCAGATGAAGAGCCCGGACAACCCTATCTGCATGATGCAGAGCAGGGCACTGGCCGATGCCACCTGATCACCGCACACATCCAGCGCCTCCCCCATCGCCACCCCGAACCCGCAGGAAAACCCGATACAGACCAGGGCACACCCCGCCAGCAGCCAGGGCAGGCCGCCTTCGGGCCCGCTGCTGCACAGCAGGGCGAGCAAGGCCAGCAGGTAGGCGAGATGGGAGAGCGCCAGTACCCTTGCCTTGCCGAGCCAGCGCAGCAGCAAGGGGGTCAGGAAGGAAGCGGACATGCTCACCCCGGCCATCGCCATCATCAGCCGGGTGTACTGCTCGGGAGACAGGCCGAACGTGGTCATCAGGACGAGGGGCGAGACGCTCACATAGACTAGGATGGCGGTCACGCTGGCGCTGGTCAGCAAGGCGCGCAGCATGAAGGGGGCCGTGCCCAGCAGGGCCAGCGGCGATGCCCCCGCAGGCTGGCGGGCGGGGCGGGTCTCCTTGAGCAGTCGCAGGTTGACCAGGGCACTGATGGCGGCCACCAGCGCCATGCCCACGAAGATGCCGCGCCACTCGAAGTGCGACAGGATGAGATAACCGAGTACGGGAGCCAGCACCGGAATGACGCAGATCACGCCGTTGATGAGGGAGAGAGCCATCGCGAGGCGCGCCTGGCTCAGCACATCCCGCAGCACGGTGAAGGTCATGATGTAGAGCGCTCCAGCGCCCACCCCTTGCCAGAAACGCCCCAGATAAAACTGGGCGATGCCGGTCGCCTCCGCCGCCACCAGGGAGGCGACCACGAAGATGAGGGCGCCCCCCAGCACCACGGGGCGCCTGCCATGGCGATCCGCCAGCATGCCCCCCGGCAGCACGGTAGCCGCCATGCCCAGCAGATAGATGGAAAAAGCGGTGTGGATCTGCGCCTCGCTCCCCTGCAGGGTTTGCGCAATGCGGGGGACGGCCACCAGATAGAGATCGATCCCGAGGGGATAGAGGATGATCATCAGAAAAGTACACAGCAGAAACATACCCATGAAGGCTCCATAGCAGCAGGTTTCACCATCACAGGTGCGCTGTCAGCGAGATGGACAACTCAATCCTGCAAAAGCAGAGGAAGATGCCAGGCACTATAGAGCGGGCGGCCTGCCGGGGCCTAGTGACGAGATGGCACTCGGTGGATGCCAATCCGGACATCTCCCGCAGGAGAGGTCCGGATTGGCATGCTCATCGACCCGCCCCCTGCCAGGTCGCCCTTGAGGGGTCGGGTCCGAAGTAACGGGCACGCCGCGATGCGACGTGCCCTCAAGGCTCAGCGAAGGCGCTCCATTACCTGGCCAGTTGCGTCAGGATGGCGTGGGCCGCCTTGATGCGCGCCTCGTTGGGGTAGTTGCGATTGGCCAGCATGACGATGCCGATCCCTTTGGCCGGCACGAAGGCCACATAGGCCCCGAAGCCATTGGTCGAGCCGGTCTTGTTGAAGAGCACAGGGTGCCCTGCCGCAGCGGGCGCGGGCGCCGCCGGGTTGGCATTGTAAATCATCGCCGGGGAGTTGCCCGCCAGCAGCGTCTGCTCGCTGACGGGATAGGCGTAACGCTCCCAGCCCAGTCCCTGGGTCATCTCCCCCACCGCATACTGGCCCTGGTGAGTCAGATCGATGGCCTGCTGCATGGCCGCATTATCCACCCCGCTGATGTTGGCCTTCACAAAGCGCAGCAGATCCGCCGAGCTGGTCTTGATGCCGTAGGCCTCGTCCGCCAGCATGCCGGGAGTGACGCGGATGGGCTTGTCCTCCTTCGAGTAGCCGTAGGCGTAGTGCCCCATGGCCTGCTCGGGCACATTGAGGTAGGTATGGTACAGGCCAAGCCCCGGCAGGATCGTCTGCTCCATCAGGCGATCGAACGGCTGCTTCATGCTGCTCGCCGCCAGATAGCCAAAGAGCCCGATGCTGGGGTTGGCGTACTGGCGATGGGAACCCGGCGAGTAGGCTGGGGTCCACTGGCGGTAGTAGGCCTGCATCTTCTCGAGCGAATCCACCTCCTCGGGGAATTGCAGCGGCAAGCCGCCCGCGCTGTAGGTAGCCAGCTCCCCCATGGTGATGTTGTCAAAGGCGGATCCCTTGAGCCAGGGGGCGAACAGACTCGCCTTGTCATCGAGCTCGAAGCCCCCCTGCACCACGGCGTAGGCCCCCAGCGTCGCGGTCAGGGTCTTGCTCACGGAGCCTATCTCGAACAGGGTCTGCTCGCTGACACCGACCGCGCGCTCCCGATCGGCCACACCGTAGTTGAAATAGTGGGCCTTGCCATCCTTGAGCACGGCCACCGCCATGCCCGGGATCCTGTGCTCCTTGAGCAGCGGCCGGATGCTGGCATCCACCACGGGGCGCAGGGGATCGGTCGCCGCCTTGTCACCGGCATGAGCCAGACCGGCCCACATCAGGGTGGCCAGAGCGCCCCACAGGATGGATTGTCGTTGTTGCATTGCATGTCTCCTGACTGTCGTTAGCAAGGTATCGCCATGGCGGCGAGTGATGAACCCAGCATAGTCCCGCGAGGTGTGCTGCCGATGAGGCTCTGTGAAGTCAGTGTGAAGCCGCCCCCTCTTTTTACCCATGAAAAAGGGGAGCCATGGCTCCCCTTCAATCACCTTGCAACGCAGGCTTATTTCTTGCCCGGGTTGTCCCAGATCCCCTCTTCCAGCTGGCTGCGCAGCTCGGGGTATTTGTTGGCATCGAAGGTCGGCACGCGGCCCACCTTGAGCTGGTCGTTGTAGTCCTTGGCCAGCTTGATGGCGACGCCGGAGAGCAGCAGGATGGCCACCAGGTTGACGATGGCCATCAGCCCCATGGAGACATCCGCCAGAGCCCACACGGTCGGCAGTTCGCCCACGGATCCGAACATCACCATGCCCAGCACGAACATCCGGAACAGCATCAGGCCACCCTTGTGGTTGTGTTCGAGGAACACCAGGTTGGTCTCCGCATAGGAGTAGTTCGCCACGATGGAGGTGAAGGCGAAGAAGAAGATGGCCGCTGCGATGAAGATGTTGCCACCGCCGCCCACCTGGGAGGAGAGCGCGCGCTGGGTCAGCTCGACACCGGTCACGCCGGAACCCGGCTCGAACTGGCCGGACATCAGGATGATGGCGGCAGTACAGGTACAGATGACGATGGTATCGAGGAAGACCCCCAGCATCTGCACATAACCCTGGGAGGCCGGGTGCGGCGGATAGGGGGTGGCGGTGGCAGCAGCGTTGGGGGCAGAGCCCATGCCCGCCTCGTTGGAGAAGAGGCCGCGCTTGATGCCGTTGATCATCGCCTGGGAGATGGCATAGCCCATGGCGCCGGAACCTGCCTGCTCGATGCCGAACGCAGACTTGATGATGAGGGCGAAGATACCCGGCAGCTCGCTGATGTTCATGAACACCACGAACAGCGCCATCAGGATATAGGCGATCGCCATGAAGGGCACCACCAGCTCGGCAAAGCGGGCGATGCCGCGAATGCCGCCGAAGATGATGAGACCGGAGAGCACCACCAGGGCCAGACCGCTCACCCAGTCAGGGATGCCGAAGGCGACGTTCATGGCCAGGCTGATGGAGTTGGCCTGCACCGCGTTGAACACCAGACCGAAGGCCAGCAGCAGGCAGAGGGAGAAGACCACCCCCATCCAGCGCATGCCGAGGCCGCGCTCCATGTAGTAGGCGGGGCCACCCCGATAGTTGCCATCCTCATCCTTGACCTTGTAGAGCTGGGCCAGGGTGCTTTCCACGAAGGCGGTGGCCATGCCGATGAAGGCGATCAGCCACATCCAGAAGACGGCGCCAGGGCCACCCAGATAGATGGCGACGGCCACACCGGCCAGATTGCCCGTCCCGACGCGAGCCGCCAGGCTGGTACACAGAGCCTGGAAGGAGGAGATGCCAGCGCTGTCGGATTTGCGACTGTTGCGCAGGACCGAGAACATGTGGCCGAAGTGGCGGATCTGGATAAAGCCCAGGCGGAAGGTAAAGAAGATACCGACCCCGATCAGCAGGTAAATGAGCACGGCTCCCCACATCAGGTCGTTAATCATTGCAATCAAGGTGTCCATAATTCTCTCGTTGTTATCACATCCATGGCCAGTCTGCGCTGACCGCTCTCTGTCAATTTCCGAACCAGCATTGCGCCGAAGGGGCGGAATCTAGCATAGCGAGGGAATTCAGAATAGTGACAGGGCTCACTGGGGAGACAAAAAACGAGCAATTTGATGCAAAAAAGCTTCATTTAGCACGCAATAAATCAACAAAAATTGATGTGCAACCCAGCCCCTCACAAATTAGAGCCAATAGAGAACCATTTTACAACTCATCCCATGGGGGTAAAAACCGCTGAGTGAAACGACATCAGGGAGACAAGCGTTTGCCTCTCATGCCTCATCGGCAAGGGGTTGTAACGCAAAACGTTTTACACGTAATTAAATTTCAAGTAGCTGACAGAACTATTTATGTGACCTCCCGCACAAATTCATGAATCCACCAAAATAATTGCGCTTTTCCATGTCGGAGCCAGCCGCCACACCATGAATAAAACTCGTTTTTTATCAAACACTTTCACTCGACAGCCGGTACCGCTTTCACCACCTGGCTGATTCGCATACAAGCCCCCCTATTGCAGGATGCGCCACATCCGTATTAATTAGGCAGGCAATGACGATGGGGCCTGCCCATCGCCCCTTTCTGAGCCTGAGCCGCCGGGATCTTGTAATTTAATTTCAGAACTGCCGTCTCATGCCCACCACCCTGGGATTGCTCCCTCATAAAGAGATGATATTTGCCATGGCCGATAAATTGACCCAGCTGAAAGCCCTGACCACAGTGGTTGCCGACACCGGCGACATCGAAGCCATCAAGCGCTACCAGCCCATCGATGCCACCACCAACCCCTCTCTGGTACTCAAGGCCTCCGAGATCCCCGAGTACGCAGCCCTGATCCAGGACGCCATTGCCTGGGCCAAATCCCAGAGCCAGGACAAGGCACAGCAAATCATCGACGCAGGCGACAAGCTGGCGGTCAACATCGGCCTCGAAGTGCTGAAAATCGTTCCGGGCCGCATCTCCACCGAAGTGGACGCCCGCCTCTCCTTCGACACCAATGCCAGCATCGCCAAGGCCCGCAAGCTGATCCGCCTCTACAACGAAGCCGGCATCAGCAATGATCGCATCCTGATCAAGCTTGCCTCCACCTGGGAAGGGATCCGTGCCGCCGAGGTGCTGGAGAAAGAGGGTATCCAGTGCAACCTGACCCTGCTGTTCTCCTTCGCCCAGGCCCGTGCCTGTGCCGAAGCCGGCGCCTTCCTCATCTCCCCCTTCGTCGGTCGCATCCTCGACTGGCACAAGGCCAAGAACGGCCGTGATTACACCGCCAGTGAAGATCCGGGCGTGGTCTCCGTCACCGCCATCTACAACTACTACAAGCAGCACGACTACCCGACCGTGGTCATGGGCGCGAGCTTCCGCAACACCGGCGAAATCCTGGAACTGGCCGGCTGCGACCGCCTGACCATTGGCCCCGCTTTGCTGGAAGAGCTGAGCAAGGCCGAAGGCGCCGTGGTGCGCAAGCTGGACTACACCGGCGAGCGCACAGCCAAACCGGCCCCGATGACCGAAGCCGAATTCCGCTGGGAGCTGAACCAGGACGCCATGGCCGTCGAGAAACTGGGGGAAGGCATCCGCCTGTTCGCCATCGACCAGGGCAAGCTGGAAACCATGCTGGCAAGCCACCTGTAAGGCCGCTCGCCACACGGCTCTCACAGAGCGAAGTGGCGCCGCAAAAACCGGGCTCCCGAAAGGGCAGCCCGGTTTTTTTGTGCCTGTTTCCGGTTGTCACAACTTCGTCATAAAAACGTTTTATTTTCAAAGGCGTCGTGTTATACGGATGGTGAAAACCATAAAACCAAGGAGGGAGCCATGGACATGTTCAACTTCGATTTTGACGAGGTCGTTGAGCTGGGTTCACGTAGCCGCGGGACAACGGGAAAAAAACGCAAATGGCGTGAGATTGAGGCGCTTAAAGACAAGCACCGCCTGCAAAAGGAGCTGCAGGCCATCGACATCGCCTATGAAGGATCGGACGACCTGGAGCTCTGATACGCCCACGTCGCCCATGTTTCACTCCAGCGAGTGGAGCCATAAAAACAGCGCCCCGGATTGACCGGGGCGCTGTTTTTATGGGTGAACCTCCTGTCAGGCTGCAGGCAGCGAGAGCTGTTTGGCCAGCGCCTGGAAATGCTGGCTCACCTCCGCCCCGAACAGGGGATCATTGATGGCCCGGTTCTGCCAGAGCTGTTCGAGATGACGCCAGTCATCCTCGGTCAGGGAGTCGCGCAGATGGGGGAAGATGACCCCTTCCTCATAGTTCATGTGCGCCTCCTGCTGCTCGATGAACTGCTCCAGACGGGCCACGAACTGATCCAGCGGGATGACCGCATCCATCAGGATCATCTCCACCATCTCCTTGAGCTCGGTCCCTGCATCCAGCAGACGGGCGTGCTCCTCGTGCAGCCGGTTGGCCACCTCCCCCTCCACCACCCTGTATTTCAGGTAGTAGTCATAAATCATGTCTTCCTTCGGGTGGTGGTACTTGTCGGATACCTCGCGCAGATAATCCACCACATCCCGCAGCAGGAAGTAGCTCACCGGCTGCTCATTGCGAATGGCCGCCAGCTTTTGCTTGAGCAGCGTCAGCAACCGGGTGATGTTGAGGTGGTCCTTATGCAGACTGGATAACATGGGCACTCCTTGCACTGAAATGAGAAAACGTCTGTCTCGAGTATACGGTCATTTATTGCCTGAACTTTGCACTCAATCAAGTCGGATGCAGACAGCGGCTGCACCAGCCTCTCACCACAGGGGGCACAGGGGAGACCATTTCCCCTGTGCATTTACGGCGTCAGGCCGCCGGATCGGCGCAGACCGAGAGCCAGTCGATGGGACTGCGTCCCTGCTGGACCAGCAGGCGATTGGCCTCGGAGAAGTGGCCGCAACCGATGAAACCGCGATGGGCAGAGAGCGGGCTGGGATGGGGGGCGCTCAGCACATGGTGGCGCGACCGGTCGATGAAGCGCCCTTTCTTCTGGGCATGAGCGCCCCACAGCAGGAAGACAACTCCCTGGCAATGGGCATTGATCCGCTCGATGACCCGATCGGTAAAGGTCTCCCACCCCAGGTGGGCGTGAGAGTGCGCCATGCCCGCCTGTACCGTCAGCACCGTATTGAGCAGCAGCACTCCCTGTCTGGCCCAGGATTCCAGGAATCCGTGATTGGGTGTGACAAAACCCGGCAGATCCCGCTGCATCTCCTTGTAGATGTTGACGAGGGACGGCGGCGTGCGCACTCCGGGCAAGACGGAGAAACAGAGGCCGTGCGCCTGATCCGGGCCGTGATAGGGATCCTGCCCCAGGATCACCACCTTGACGTCATCCAGCTCGGTCAGTTTGAAGGCATTGAAGACCTCGGTCGCCGGGGGATAGATCACCTTGCCCGCCTCCCGCTCAGCCCTGACGGTGGCCAGGGTGTCCATGAAATACGCCTGCTCTTTCTCCGAACCAATCACATCTTTCCAGGTCAGCACACCCGTCTCCTCTCGTTGCGAATCCACTCCTTCCATCCTGGCTGGCATGCCAGCCTCTCCCTCTCCCCACTCCCCGCCTTCTGTCCAGCTTGGCACCGCTATCTCCTCGGTCAATAGAGCAAGGGGCTCAGGATAGGGTCCTCGCCCCCAAGACGCAACCGCATGGAGGTCAGGCTCAGCCTTGCCAGCCTGGGAAGTGGCGGCGGCGTTCACGGGCAATGACCGGGGCTGCGTCGACACAGGAATAACAGGACGTCCTTCGGACAAGCCTCATGGGCAGGCCGGTTTTCTCTGACGCCAGAAATAAACCCTAAAGGTGTAGTTAAATTACTAGATACGAATAATAAAAAATGCATAATTCATATATCTTACAAAAACAGAAAAATGATCTGTTTTTGATTCAACTCAATGATTTAATCCCTTTCAATGCACGCAAAATGGGGTTTTATTGATTTGGATCAATTTTCGTAATATTACCGTCGTGGTATATATGGCCCCAACGAAGTAAAGGTGTAAGGCAAGGCCCCGTTAAATCATTCCTTCCAAGAGGTGGTTTAAAAACATCAGGGTAATGTGCTTACCGTTGAATCCGCTTTCCTATGAGGAGTCATACCATGATCAAGGGCATCCAAATCACCCAGTCCGCCAACGCCGCTCTGCTGAACTCTTTCTGGCTGCTGGACGAAGAGAAACAACAGGCTCGCTGCATCTGCGCCAAGGGCGACAGCTTTGCCGCCGATCAGGAAGTCAGCCTCTCCGACCTGGGTCAATTCGAATATCGTGAACTGCCGATTCAGCAAGAGCCTGTGGTCGAAGGGGGTCAGCACTTGAACGTCAACGTACTGCGCCGCGAAACCCTGGAAGACGCCATCGCCAACCCGGAAAAATACCCGCAGCTCACCATCCGCGTCTCCGGTTACGCCGTGCGTTTCAACGCCCTGACCCCGGAGCAGCAGCGTGACGTGGTCACCCGCACCTTCACCCAGAGCCTGTAAGGCGCCCTGCGTAAAGAGATTAAAAAAACGGCCCCCTCGGGCCGTTTTTTCATGGGTGATGATCGCCGCCGGAACCTGGGTCAGCTTCGCAGGTCCACCGGCATGACCGCCACAGGTTTCGCCAGGGCGTCCTGCATGGTGGCCTCGTCGAGCTGATCGCAGTAACGGGCCACCACCAGGGTCGCCACCCCGTTGCCAATGAGGTTGGTCAGGGCGCGCGCCTCCGACATGAAGCGATCAATCCCGAGGATCAGCGCCAGCCCGGCCAGCGGCAGATGCCCTACCGCCGAGATGGTGGCTGCCAGCACGATGAAGCCACTCCCCGTGACTCCGGCCGCCCCCTTGGAGGAGATAAGCAGCACCACCAGCAGGGTGAGCTGATGGAACAGGTCCAGCGGGGTGTTGGTCGCCTGGGCGATGAAGACGGCGGCCATGGTCAGATAGATGGAGGTGCCGTCCAGGTTGAATGAGTAACCGGTCGGGATCACCAGACCCACCACCGATTTCTTGCAGCCCAGCGCCTCCATTTTCACCAGCATGCGCGGCAATACGGATTCCGACGAGGATGTTCCGAGCACGATCAACAGCTCTTCCCGGATATAGGCAATAAAGCGCACAATGCTGAAGCCATTGGCTTTGGCGATACTGCCGAGCACCAGAAAAATAAACAGCAGGCAGGTCAGATAGAAGCTAGCAATTAATTGTCCCAGCTGAACCAAAGAACCAATACCGTATTTCCCTATGGTGAATGCCATGGCGCCAAATGCCCCGATCGGCGCCAGTTTCATGATCATGTTGATGATGCCGAAAATAACCTGGGAGAAACCATCGATGATATTGAAGATGGGTTTTCCCTTCTCCCCGATATGATGCAGGGAAAATCCGAACAGGACGGCAAACAGCAACACCTGGAGTATATTGCCGCCGGCAAAGGCACCGATGACGCTGGCCGGTATCACATCCAGCAGGAAGGGAATTATCCCCTGGGACTGGGCCTGATCCGCATAGACGGAGATGGCGCTGGCGTCGAGTGAGGAGGGATCCACATTCATACCGGCCCCTGGCTGCAGCACGTTGACCACGCACAGACCGATGATCAGGGCCAGGGTGCTCACCACTTCAAAATAGATCAGCGCAATGGCACCGGTTTTGCCCACCGCCTTCATGCTTTCCATGCCGGCAATACCGGTAACCACAGTACAGAAAATGACGGGGGCGATGATCATCTTGATTAATTTAACGAAGCCATCACCAAGGGGTTTCATATCTGCGCCTAGACTCGGATAGACATGTCCCAGACATATTCCGATGGTGATTGCCAATATCACCTGAAAATAGAGGCTACTGACAATTTTCTTGTGCATGCTCAACGTCCTGTTAATAAGTGTGACTCCACTGACAGCAAATAACGTATGCAGCAGTCTGCGGCGAGAAATAGGGTTATCTCACCCGCTTCATACCTTTTTGCCATCCTGACGGTCGCTACTTTTGCATGTCATAAGAAGCAAATAAGAGACATCAATCACACAATATATTTAACATCATTAACACCACGGAAACATGGTCGCAATGGACGCCGAAGAGCACCAAATGAAAATGACGGAAATAAAAATGCCCCGCATGGCGGGGCATTTTTGATAGTAAAAATCGCGATCAGGCGGAGGTATCGAGGGGCTCGAAGCCCTTGACGAGATCGTCGATGGCCTTCATCTGCTTGAGGAAGCCTTCCAGCTTCTCCAGCGGCAGCGCGCTCGGGCCGTCGCAACGGGCAATCTTGGGGTCCGGGTGAGATTCAATGAACAGACCGGCGAGGCCCACCGCCATGCCGGCACGGGCCAGCTCGGTCACCTGCTCGCGGCGACCGCCGGAGGCCGCTCCCAGGGGATCGCGGCACTGCAGGGAGTGGGTGACGTCAAAGATGACCGGATAGCCGCCGGTGCTCTTCTTCATGACGCCCAGGCCCAGCATGTCCACCACCAGGTTGTCATAGCCGAAGTTGGCACCGCGCTCGCAGAGGATCAGGCGATCGTTGCCACACTCCTCGAACTTGTCGGTGATGTTCTTCATCTGGCTTGGGCTCAGGAATTGCGGCTTCTTGATGTTGATGACGTTGCCGGTGCGGGCCATGGCCTCCACCAGATCGGTCTGGCGCGCCAGGAAGGCGGGCAGCTGGATGACGTCGACCACCTCGGCGACCGGTTTGGCCTGATGGGGCTCATGCAGATCGGAGATCACCGGCATGCCGAAGGTCGCTTTCAGCTCCTGGAAGATCTTCATCCCCTCTTCCAGACCCGGGCCGCGATAGGAGTGGATGGAGGAGCGGTTGGCCTTGTCCCAGCTCGCCTTGAACACGAACGGGATGCCGAGCTTGCTGGTCACTTCCACGTACTTCTCGCACACCGCCATCGCCATGTCGCGGGATTCCAGCACGTTCATGCCGCCGAACAGCACGAAAGGTTTGTCGTTGGCGACGTCGATCTGGTTGACCTTGATATTCTTCTGTTCCATCTCAGGGATCCTTAATGGAGGGGTTTGGGACTGAGGTCCAGGGTGGCCAGCTGGGTTTTCAGCACATCGGCCACGGGATCATCAGGGCATTGTTCAATAAAGTATTCGAAATCGTCGGCGGCAAAGCGCGGGCAATCGAGTTGCTCATAGATGAAGCCCCGATCCCGCGTCTCCAGCGGATCGCCGGGCTTCATGCGCAGCAGCAGCTCGCTGCAGCGCAGCGCCTCCGTCATGCGCTCCTCGCGCAGCAGGGCGCCCTTGCTGACATTGAGCAAGCGCTCGATGATCTCCCACTGCCCCGATGGCTGCAGATGATCATCGCTCAGACTCGCCAGGTTCCCGAGGGCACCGCGCAGCAGCAGTTCGATGCGGTGCCGGCTCAGTTCATCACCGTTGAAGGGGTCCACATAGACCTCCCCGTCCAGACCGGCAAAACTCAGGAGGAAATGGCCGGGGAAGCAGATCCCCTCCACATCCAGCCCTATCTTGCGACCCAGCTGGATGAGGAGGATGCCGAGACTGACCGGGATCCCCTTGCGCCTTGCCAGCACCTGGTCCAGATCGCAGTTGGCGGACGAGAAGTAATCCTGCCAGTCGCCACGAAAGCCCAGGGTCTGGTAGAAACCCTGCAACAGCTGACGACGCACCTCGTCGCAGTCTCCCTCGGCAATCGTCTCGTCCAGCCAGGCATCGAGGCGGGCAAGCTCGGCCTCTCCCGTGCCGCCATGGCCCCGGATCTCGTCGCTCACCGACAGCGCCAGCTCGGCCAGATCGTGAGCCTCGAAGTCGGTCCACTCATCCACACGTATCATCGTCATCCTTCCTAGCCGAACAGGCTGGCCTGCTTTTGCACCGCAAGCTTGGCGATAAAGAAGATCCACCCCAGTGCGCCCAGGAAGGCAAACCAGCGGATGCCGTTGCTGCGGGCCAGGCGCAGCGCCATCATGGCCAGAAACGCCACCACCAGGATGGATGTCAGCTTCTCGGCCAGCCAGGGGATGGCGTTGTTGAGGGGGTTGAGACCCAGCACCATGCAGAGCAGCGCACCGGAGAGCACCACCAGGCCGTTGAGCCAGCCGCTGATCTTGAGGGTGCGGGCGCCCCCTGCCAGCGCGGAGCCGGTCTGCAACCAGTAAAAGCGCAGGATAAACATCAGCACGGCCCCGGCAATCAGGGTGAGGTGCAGATGCTTGAGAACAACATACATAAGATTTCCTTGAACAGGGGCAGACCGGGCCCGCCCGTCATATCACTGAGCCAGGCGCCCCAGGGTTACCCGCTCGTTATCGCCGTAATCGCGCACGGTTTCCACCTGGACGTAGCCTTGTTGCAGCAGGAGTTGACGCACCGCCTCCCCCTGATCCCAGCCGTGTTCCAGCAACAGCCAGCCACCAGGCACCAGATGGGCGGGCGCCTGGGTGACGATGAGGCGGATATCCGCCAGCCCCTGCTCCTCCGCCACCAGGGCGGAGCGCGGCTCGAAGCGCACGTCCCCCTCGTGAAGATGGGGGTCCGCCCCGTCGATGTAAGGCGGGTTGGAGACGATCATCGCAAAGCGCGGTGCATCCGAGAGCGGCGCAAACCAGCTGCCGTCGCGCACCTCGATGGGCAACCCCAGGGCGGCGCTGTTGGTGCGGGCCAACGCGGCCGCGGCCGGCATCCTGTCCACCGCCCATACATCGGCATCCGGTCGCTCAGACTTGAGCGCAAGGGCGATGGCACCGGTGCCCGTGCCCAGATCCAGCAGGGCGCAGGGGCCGCCCGGCAGGCGGGCCAGCGCCTGTTCCACCAGCACCTCGGTATCGGGGCGCGGGATCAGGGTGGCCGGGCTCACTTTCAGCGGCAGCGACCAGAACTCCCGCTCACCGATGAGGTGGGCAATGGGCTCACCATTGAGGCGACGGGCAAGCCAGCCCGCCAGGGTTGCCTGCTGGGCGGCATCGAGCTCGTGCTCCGGCCAGGTCATCAGATAGCTGCGCCGACAATCCAGCAGATGACAGAGCAGGGCATCGGCGTCGGCACGGGGGGATTCCCCGGAGGCCAGGGTCGCCATGATATGGGCGCGGGCCTGCTGGATCTGCATCAGTTGCTCTCGGCCAGGGAGGCGAGCTGATCCGCCTGATACTCCTGCACCAGGGGGGTGATCACGCAGTCCAGATCCCCTTCCAGGATGTCGCCCAGACGATAGAGGGTGAGGTTGATCCGGTGCTCGGAGAGACGCCCCTGGGGATAGTTGTAGGTGCGGATGCGCTCGGAGCGATCCCCGGAGCCCACCAGGTTGCGGCGGGTACTCTGCTCGGCGGCGCGGTGGCGTTCGTCCTCGGCCGCCTGCAGGCGAGCGGAGAGCACCGACATCGCCTTGGCGCGGTTCTTGTGCTGGGAGCGCTCGTCCTGGCACTCCACCACCAGCCCGGTGGGCAGGTGGGTGATGCGGATGGCGGAGTCGGTCTTGTTGACGTGCTGGCCGCCGGCACCGGAAGCGCGGAAGGTGTCGATCTTCAGCTCGGAGGGGTTGATCTCCACCTGCTCGGCTTCCGGCACTTCCGGCAGCACGGCCACGGTACAGGCGGAGGTGTGCACCCGGCCCTGGGATTCGGTCTCGGGGACTCGCTGCACCCGGTGGCCGCCGGACTCGAACTTGAGGCGGCCGTAGACGTGCTCGCCGTCCACCTTGGCGATCACCTCCTTGTAGCCGCCGTGTTCGCCGTCATTGCAGCTGACGATGGAGACACGCCACCCCTGACGCTCGGCGTAGCGGGAGTACATGCGGAACAGATCCCCCGCGAAAATGGCCGCCTCGTCGCCACCGGCACCGGCACGGATCTCCAGATAGCAGTTGTTGTCATCCTTGGGGTCGCGCGGCAACAGCATCACCTGAAGCGCCTGCTCCTGCTCCTCGAAGGTCGCCTTGGCGAGCGGCAGTTCCTCCTGCGCCATCTCCCGCAGCTCGGCATCCTCTTCCTCCAGCATCAGCCGGGTGGTGTCGAGGTTCTCTTCGGCCTGGCGGAAACGCTGGAAGGCGTGAACGATATCTTCCAGCTGGGCGTATTCCCGGGTCAGGGCGCGGTATCTGTCCTGATCCGAGGCGACCCCGGGCTCCCCGAGCAGGGCCTGTACTTCTTCATGGCGCTCGATGAGGCCTTCCAGCTTTCTGATCAATGAGGGGTTCATGACTCTTGGATTCTCGATGGAGGACGGGACGGCAAAGGGCCGTCCCAACACTATGATTCTTGTGACAATCCCAGCACCTGACGCAGTTGGGCCAGCTTGTGGCTGTCCCCCTGGGCGGCGGCCTGGCGCAGGGCCTGGGTCGGTGCGTGGATCAGCTTGTTGGTGAGGCGATGGGCCATGGCCTTGAGCGCCTGCTCGGCATTTTCACCCTGTTGCAGGGCCAGCAAGGCCCGCTGCAACTCTTCGTCGGCGACCTGCTGTGACTGATGGCGATAATCGCGAATGAGATCCACCGAGTGCTGGCTGCGATACCAGCCCATGAACTCGTCGCGCTCTTCCTGCACGATGAGTTCCGCCTCGGCGGCCGCCCGCTTGCGGGTCTCCAGGTTCTGCTCGATGATGCCCTGCAGATCGTCCACCGTGTAGAGATAGGCATCGGAGAGCTCGTCCACCTCGGCTTCGATGTCGCGGGGCACGGCGATGTCCACCAGGAACATGGGCTTGAAGCGACGCGCCTTGAGCGCCCGCTCCACCATGCCCTTGCCGATGATGGGCAGGGGGCTTGCCGTGGAGCTGATGACGATGTCCGCCTCGTGCAGGTAGTCCGGGATCTCCTCCAGGGTCATAACCTGGGCACCGAACTCCTCTGCCAGCAACTGGGCCCGTTGCAGGGTCCGGTTCGCCACCATCATCCGGGTCACGCTCTGCTCGCGCAGGTGGCGGGCCACCAGTTCGATGGTTTCGCCGGCGCCCACCAGCAGCACCTTGGTCTGGGTGAGATCGGAGAAGATACGGCGGGCCAGGCTCACGGCGGCAAAGGCCACCGACACCGCGCTGGCGCCGATCTCGGTGTCGGTGCGCACCCGTTTGGCCACCGAGAAGGATTTCTGGAACAGGCGCTCCAGGGATCCTTTCACCGCATCCGCCTGCTGGGCGTGGGCGTAGGATTGCTTGATCTGCCCCAGGATCTGCGGCTCCCCCAGCACCAGGGAGTCGAGGCCGCAGGCCACCCGCATCAGGTGTCGCACCGCTTCCTCGTCCTGGTGCCGGTAGATGGCGGAGAGCACCTCGCTCGCCTCCAGCGCGTGGAACCGCTGCAACCAGTTCAGCACCTGCTCCCCCTGCCCCTGCTCCAGGCTGCAATAGAGCTCGGTGCGGTTGCAGGTGGAGACAATCACCGCCTCGCTGACGCCAGGCTGCTCCACCAGCTCACGCAGGGCGCGATCGATGCGGTCCGGGCCAAAGGCGACCCGCTCCCGCAAGGCGACACTGGCGGTGTTGTGGTTGATTCCGAGGGCAAGCAGACTCATGGGTGGGTGATGATCGTTTCATGCACAGGGTGTAGAGGCCGACAATTGTACGAGAAAGGGTAAGTCTTTAAAAGCAATACGGCCGCCCCTTATACTGTCGCAAACCTCATCTGCGGAGCTCCACCTTGTTGTTGCGTATCTTCTCCCTCGCCTGCCTGCTGGTGCTGGCGGGCTGTACCACCACCCAACCCCAGCGGGATCAGGTCAACTGGCAGCAGGAGCGCGCCCGCCTCGAACGCCTCACACACTGGCAGTTGTCGGGCAAAATGGCCATCATCACCGCCCGCCAGAAGGGCAGCGCTCGCCTCAACTGGCAGCAAAACGGCGACGACTATCGCCTCAACCTCACCAGCCTCATCGGCACCCATATTCTGGAACTCTCCCGCACCGGCGGCGAGGTGACTCTGCTCGACAACGACGGAAAACAGCACCAGAGCCAGGATGCCGAGCTCCTGGTCTATCAGCTCACCGGCTGGCACATTCCGGTGGCCGGGCTGCCTGAGTGGATCAAGGGATTGCCGGGGCAGGCCGAATTCGAGCTCAACCCCGATGCCAGCCTCGCCAGCGTGCGCGACGGCCAGTGGCAGATCGTCTACGGGGACTATCGGGATCAAGACGGCTATCGCCTGCCCCACCTGCTCACCATGACCGGGCAGGAGAGCCGTCTCAAGCTGCAGATCAACGAGTGGACCCTGGCACCATGATGCACGACCAGGCGCCGATCCGCTGGCCCGCCCCGGCCAAGCTCAACCTCTTCCTGCACGTCAACGGCCGCCGCCCCGATGGCTACCACGAACTGCAGACCCTCTTCATCTTCCTCAACCACGGCGACTGGCTCGAATTCGAGCCGATCCCCGGCAGCGACCAGCTCACCTTGAGCCCGGCCATTCCCGGCGTGCCCGATGAACAGAACCTCATCATCCGGGCTGCCCGCCTGTTGCAGAGCCGGTTGGCCAGTCCGCAGGGAGCCCATATCCGGCTGGAGAAGGTACTGCCCATGGGCGGTGGCATCGGGGGCGGCTCGTCGGACGCGGCCACCACCCTCGTGGCCTTGAACCACCTCTGGCAAGCCGGCTTGAGTGAAGACGAGCTGGCCGAGCTCGGCGTACAGCTGGGCGCCGACGTGCCGGTGTTCGTGCGGGGCAAGGCCGCCTTCGCCGAGGGCGTGGGGGAGCGGTTGCAACCGGTCGAGGTGCCGGATGCCTGGTACCTGGTACTCAAGCCGGATTGCCATGTGGCCACCGCCGCCGTGTTCCAGGATCCCGACCTGCCCCGCAACACCCCCAAGATGACCCTGGACAATCTGCTGGCAGGAGAGTGGAAAAACGATTGCGAACTGCTGGTGAAAAAGCGCCACCCCGAGGTTGCCAATGCGCTCGGCTGGTTGCTAGAATACGCGCCGTCAAGAATGACGGGCACTGGCGCCTGCGTCTTTGCTCGATTTAAAGACGAAATGGCTGCTCGGAAGGTGTTGGCAAGAGTGCCGGAAGGCTGGGATGGGTTTGTCGCCAAGGGCGAGAACATATCACCACTCTTCGTAACTTTGCAACAAGTGAGTGATTGGGGTATCGCCAAGCGGTAAGGCAGCGGGTTTTGATCTCGCCATTCCTAGGTTCGAATCCTAGTACCCCAGCCAACTCTCTCCTTGTTGAGGCCGCATCGGGAGGTGTTGACCTCGTCGATGTGTCTTGGGCCAATCTGACGCGATGGCGCTCAAGCTGGATTCCCGTCCACCCACCCTGCGGGTGATGAGACGCCATCCTCGACATCGCCCAGAGACCTTGTCCGTCATCTTGCTAAATCGTTTGCCCCCAAACGATACGGGTCTAAAATCAGACTCCCCACATACTGGATGCAACCCCGAGGTTTCAAACCGTGCCTGACATGAAGCTGTTTGCTGGTAACGCAACGCCGGAACTAGCCCAGAAGATCGCAGATCGCCTGTTTATCAAACTCGGCAATGCTGCCGTAGGTCGCTTTAGCGACGGCGAGATCAGCGTACAGATCAACGAGAATGTACGCGGTGGCGATATCTTCATCATTCAATCCACCTGTGCCCCGACCAACGACAATTTGATGGAATTGATCGTCATGGTGGATGCACTGCGTCGTGCTTCAGCTGGCCGTATCACTGCCGTTATCCCCTACTTTGGTTATGCCCGTCAGGACCGCCGCGTCCGCTCAGCCCGTGTGCCCATCACCGCCAAGGTCGTCGCCGACTTCCTCTCCAGCGTGGGTGTGGACCGTGTGCTGACCGTTGACCTGCATGCCGAGCAGATCCAGGGCTTCTTCGACGTCCCCGTCGACAACGTGTTCGGCAGCCCGGTGCTGCTGGAAGACATGAAGGCCAAGAACCTCGAATCCCCCGTGGTCGTGTCACCGGACATCGGCGGCGTGGTCCGTGCCCGTGCCATCGCCAAGCTGCTGGACGACACCGACATCGCCATCATCGACAAGCGTCGTCCCCGTCCGAACGTCTCCCAGGTCATGCACCTGATCGGCGACGTAGCCGGTCGTGACTGCGTCATCGTCGACGACATGATCGACACCGGCGGTACCCTGTGCAAAGCGGCCGAAGCGCTGAAAGAGCGTGGTGCCAAGCGCGTGTTCGCCTATGCAACCCACCCTGTCTTCTCCGGCACCGCCGTTGAAAACATCAAGAATTCGGTCATCGACGAGCTGATCATCACCGACTCCATCCCGCTCACCCCGGAGATGAAGGCAGTCGGCAAGGTCAAGCAGCTGACCCTCTCCTCCGTGCTGGCCGAAGCGATTCGCCGCATCAGCAACGAAGAGTCCATCTCTGCCATGTTCGAGCATTGATAGACCCTGTTGTGACAAAAACCGCCGAATGGCGGTTTTTGTTTTTTTGGGTGCCTGGCGCCAGCCGCCAACCTCCACTCGGCAAGAGACGAAAACCTCGGACGAGCCACCCCACCCGAGCCCTTCTGTCCGGCTTTTCCCCGACCTTGCCGCACTTTGGTTGAGTGATCGCCACTCGGCGGCTAGAATATTGCGTCCCATTGCCCCGGGCCATCCGCCCATGGCAAGTAGCGAGTGAAGACATCAAGCGTGACAAGTCAAATCAAACTGATTGTCGGGCTGGGTAATCCCGGCCCCGAATATGCCAAGACCCGCCACAATGCGGGCGCCTGGTATGTGGAGCAACTGGCACGCTGGCACAATGTCAGCCTGCGCGAAGAGCCCAAGTTCTTCGGCCACACCGCCCGCTTCCTGGTGGACGGGCAGGATGTGCGGCTGCTCATCCCGAACACCTACATGAATCTCTCCGGCAAGGCCGTGGCGGCGCTCGCGCGCTTCTACCAGATCGCCCCGGAAGAGATCCTGGTGGCCCACGACGAGCTGGACCTGCCTCCCGGCATCGCCAAGTTCAAGCAAGGGGGCGGTCACGGCGGCCATAACGGCCTCAAGGACATCATCGCCAGGATGGGCAACAACAATAACTTCTTCCGGCTGCGCCTTGGCATCGGCCATCCGGGCGCCAAGGAGCTGGTCGCCGGTTTCGTGCTGACCAAGGCGCCCAGCAGTGAGCAGAGTCTGATCGAGGCCGCGCTGGACGAGTCCCTGCGCGCCACCGACATCCTGTTCAAGCAGGACATGACCAAGGCCATGAATCGCCTGCACAGTTTCAAGGCCGAGAAAGTCTAGGCCTTCAGCCTGCATCGCCAGGCAGTTCAAGATGACCGGCCCCCTGGCGAGATCCCTCGCCTCGGGGTCAAGCAACACGACACGGGCCGCCCGCGCGGCCCCTTGAAGCATCCATCAACAAGGTAACAATCCATGGGTTTTAAATGCGGTATCGTGGGCCTGCCCAATGTAGGCAAATCCACCCTGTTCAATGCGCTGACCAAGGCCGGCATCGAAGCCGCCAACTTCCCGTTCTGCACCATTGAGCCGAACACGGGTGTGGTCCCCATGCCGGATCCCCGCCTCGACCAGCTGGCGGCCATCATCAATCCGCAGCGTGTCGTGCCGACCACCATGGAGTTCGTGGACATCGCCGGCCTGGTGGCCGGTGCCTCCAAGGGCGAAGGCCTTGGCAACCAGTTCCTGGCCAACATCCGTGAAACCGAAGCCATCGGTCACGTGGTGCGCTGCTTCGAGGACGAGAACATCGTCCACGTGGCGGGCAAGGTCTCCCCGGCCGACGACATTGAGGTGATCAACACCGAGCTGGCCCTCTCCGACCTGGATGCCTGCGAGCGCGCCATCAATCGCCAGTCCAAGCGTGCCAAGGGCGGCGACAAGGATGCCAAGCTGGAAGTGGAAGTGCTGGAGAAGATCAAGGTTGCCCTGGAAAACGGCCAGATGATCCGCGGCATGAAGCTGGACAAGGATGAGCTGGACGCCGTCAGCCACCTCAACTTCCTGACCCTCAAACCCACCATGTACATCGCCAACGTGGCGGAAGATGGCTTCGAGAACAACCCCTACCTGGATCAGGTCCGTGAGATAGCCGCCGCCGAGAACGCCGTTGTCGTGGTCGTCTGCTGCGCCATCGAGGCGGACATCGCCGAGCTGGACGACGAAGACCGCGCCGAGTTCATGGCGGATCTGGGCATCGAGGAGCCGGGCCTGAACCGGGTGATCCGCTCCGGATACGAGCTGCTCAAGTTGCAGACCTACTTCACCGCCGGTGTGAAAGAAGTGCGCGCCTGGACCATTCCGGTAGGCGCCACCGCCCCGCAGGCCGCTGGCAAGATCCACACCGACTTCGAAAAAGGCTTTATTCGCGCCCAGACCATCGCCTTCGACGACTTTATCACCTACAAGGGTGAGCAAGGCGCCAAGGAAGCAGGCAAGATGCGCGCGGAAGGGAAAGACTACATCGTCAAGGATGGCGATATCATGAACTTCCTGTTCAACGTCTAACCCCATGAGAGGCCAGCATTTGCTGGCCTCTTTTTTATCTGGCCAGAGGCGCGATCTGGGTGCGAATGTCGTAAAAAAAACCAGATTGTTGGGCTTTTGCACGACAGCGGCCAATAACTCGCCAAACGCACCCAAATTCGTTTTTTCAAACAAAAAAAGGGTTGACGCCCCAGAGCCAGATACGCATAATTCCGGCCGCACAGTGACGAGGCAACGACTCACTGGAAGCACGGTTGGCTATGTAGCTCAGTTGGTTAGAGCATCGCACTCATAATGCGGGGGTCACAGGTTCGAATCCCGTCATAGCCACCATCTCTAGTTGGGGTATCGCCAAGCGGTAAGGCAGCGGGTTTTGATCTCGCCATCCCTA
>NZ_MKUI01000051.1:0-47449 GCF_001898585.1 Aeromonas sp. 62-46
CTCCACCGCCGAGATCCAGGGCATGATCAACAGCCTCCAGGAGCAGAGCGCCCGCGCCGTCAGCGCCATGGCCCAGGGCCGCAACCAGAGCCTGCGGGTGGTGACCCAGGCCGACGAGGCCAACGGCGCCCTCGACCAGATCACCGGACACATCACCCAGATCAGCGACATGAACATCCAGGTCGCCACCGCCACCGAAGAGCAGTCGAGCGTGGTGGGCGAACTCAACCGCAACGTGGAGGACATCAACCAGCTCACCATGGAGACCGCCGATATCGCCCATCACCTGACCGAGTCGAGCCGCAACCTGCAGCACCTCTCCGGCGAGCTCGACAAGCTGGTCGGCAACTTCCGCCTCTGAGCGTCCGGCACCTCTTCCTGACCCGCACCAGGGCGCTTCGGCGCCCTTCTTCATGACCACGGCAAGCCGTGACGCACGGGGGATACGTCGTCTCCCACCGCCCTGCCACATGCCTCATAATCAGGAAAACGCGAGGAGGTATGATGGGCAAGCTGGTCGTGATGATAGTGCTGGGGGGGCTGCTCAGTGCCTGCAGCAGCGGGCCCGTGCGGGTGCACGGGGCCGATGTGAGCGTGGACGATACCCGGATCCGGGTCAGCGACGGGGATCGCGGAGGCTACGGTACCTTCTGCCCACCGGGACAGGCCAAGAAGGGGCGCTGCTGACCGCAGGGTGCCGAAAGACAGACAACAAAAAGCCGCTCCATGGAGCGGCTTTTCTTATGAAACGGGCAGAAGATTATTTTTTCTTCTTGGCCTTGGCGTTCGGCAGGTCGGTGATGGAGCCTTCGAACACTTCGGCAGCCAGACCCACGGACTCGTGCAGAGTCGGGTGAGCATGGATGGTCAACGCGATGTCTTCGGCGTCGGCACCCATCTCGATGGCCAGACCGATTTCACCCAGCAGTTCACCGCCGTTGGTGCCCACGATGGCACCACCGATGACGCGGCCGCTCTCCTTGTCGAAGATCAGCTTGGTCATGCCGTCGGAGCAGTCGGACGCGATGGCGCGACCGGAAGCAGCCCACGGGAAGGTGGCGACTTCGAAGTTCAGACCCTGTTGCTTGGCTTCCTTCTCGGTCAGACCCACCCAGGCCATCTCAGGCTCGGTATAGGCGATGGACGGGATCACTTTCGGGTCGAAGTAGTGCTTCTTGCCGGCGATGACTTCGGCCGCCACGTGGCCTTCGTGTACACCCTTGTGGGCCAGCATGGGCTGACCGACGATGTCGCCGATGGCGTGGATGTGGGCCACGTTGGTACGCAGCTGCTTGTCGACTTCGATGAAACCGCGCTCGTTGACGGCAACACCGGCCTTCTCGGCATCCAGCATCTTGCCGTTCGGCACACGGCCTACGGCAACCAGCACGTTGTCGTAGCGAACCGGCTCGGCCGGGGCGTGCTTGCCTTCGTAGGAGACGTACAGGCCGTCTTCACGGGCTTCAACGGCGGTGACCTTGGTCTCCAGCATGATGTTGAATTTCTTGGCCACGCGCTTGGTGTAGATCTTGACGATGTCTTTGTCGGCAGCCGGTACCAGCTGGTCGGCAAATTCCACCACGTCGATCTCGGAACCCAGGGAGGAGTACACGGTACCCATCTCCAGACCGATGATGCCGCCACCGATGACCAGCAGCTTGCCAGGAACGGTCGTCAGCTCCAGCGCATCGGTAGAGTCCCATACGCGGGGGTCGTCATGGGGGATGAACGGCAGCTTCACCGGACGGGAACCGGCGGCGATGATGGCGTTGTCGAAGGTGACGGTGGTCTTGCCGTCGGCGCCTTCCACTTCCAGCGTGTTCGGACCGGTGAACTTGCCGAAGCCGTTCACGACCTGGACTTTACGCATCTTGGCCATGCCAGCCAGACCGCCGGTCAGCTGGTTGATGACCTTCTCTTTCCACAGACGCACCTTGTCGATGTCGGTCTGCGGGGCACCGAAGACGATGCCGTGCTCGGCCAGCGCCTTGGCTTCTTCAATGACTTTGGCGACGTGCAGCAGTGCCTTGGACGGGATGCAACCCACGTTCAGGCAGACGCCACCCAGGGTGGAGTAACGCTCGACGATAATGGTATCCAGACCCAAGTCAGCCGCACGGAAGGCAGCGGAATAACCGGCAGGGCCAGCACCCAGTACTACGACCTGGGTTTTGATTTCTTTACTCATCATGACCTCTTTGTCGTTCTTATATCCCCGGACAGCACAGTCTTATGCCAAACAAGGCCGCTGCAGCCGTGAAAAAAACGGGGCAAGTTTACAATCCTGTTAACGAAATGAGAAGCAAAAAGGGCGGGCTCTGGGCCCGCCCTCTCACTTACAGGACCAGTCGACGAATGTCGGACAACACACCACTCAGGGTGGTGATGAAGCGGGCACCGTCGGCGCCATCGATGACGCGGTGGTCGTAGCTCAGAGCCAGCGGCAGCATCAGGCGCGGCACGAACTCTTTACCGTTCCACTTCGGCTTCATCTCGGACTTGGAGACGCCCAGGATGGCCACTTCCGGCGCGTTGACGATCGGGGTAAAGCTGGTACCGCCGATGCCACCCAGGCTGGAGATGGTGAAGCAACCGCCCTGCATGTCGGCAGCGGTCAGCTTGCCGGCACGGGCCTTCTTGGAGATCTCGGCCAGATCGCGGGACAGCTCGTGGATGCCCTTCTTGTTGACGTCGCGAACCACCGGAACCACCAGACCGTTGGGGGTATCCACCGCCACACCGATGTGGATGTACTTCTTCATGATCAGCTTGCTGCCGTCTTCGGACAGGGCGCTGCAGAAGCGCGGATGGGCTTCCAGGGCCTTGGCGGCCGCCTTCAGGATGAACACCAGCGGGGTGATCTTCACGTCCAGCTTCTGCTTCTCGGCCAGGATGTTCTGCTCTTTGCGGAACGCTTCCAGATCCGTGGTATCGGCTTCGTCGAACTGGGTGACGTGGGGGATCATGGCCCAGTTGCGGTGCAGGGCAGGACCGGAGATCTTCTGGATACGGGTCAGTTCCAGCTCTTCGACAGGGCCGAACTTGCTGAAATCAACCTTCGGCCAGGCCACGACGCTCATGCCGTTGCCAGTGCCGATGCCGGCAGCCGGAGCGGACTCGGCGCGCTTGACCGCATCCTTCACGTAAGCCTGCACGTCTTCTTTGACGATGCGACCCTTGCGACCGGAGGCTTTCACCTTGGCCAGGTTGACACCGAACTCGCGCGCCAGACGGCGTACAGCCGGGGAGGCGTGGACATAGGCGTCGTTGGCGACGAAATCGGAGGCGGCAGCAGCCTGGGCAACCGGCGCAGGAGCGGCGGCAGCCGGCGCGGCAGCAACGGGCGCTGCGGCAGGAGCCGGAGCAGCCACGGCAGCCGGAGCGGCACCCGCCACTTCGAATACCATGATCAGGGAACCGGTGGAGACCTTGTCACCCGCCTTCACCTTGATCTCCTTGACCACGCCGGCGAACGGCGCAGGCACTTCCATGGAGGCCTTGTCGCCTTCCACGGTGATCAGGGACTGGTCGGCTTCAACCTTGTCACCCACGGCGACCATGATTTCGGTCACTTCCACTTCGTCACCGCCGATGTCCGGCACGTTGACGTCTTTGGCACCGGCGGCAACCGGAGCAGCGGCAGCCACGGGGGCAGCAGCAGGAGCCGGCGCGGCAACAGCGGCCGGGGCAGCGCCAGCCACTTCGAAGACCATTACCAGAGAGCCGGTAGAAACCTTGGCGCCGGCGGCAACCTTGATCTCGACCACGCGACCGGCGAACGGCGCCGGCACTTCCATGGAGGCCTTGTCACCTTCCACGGCGATGATGGACTGGTCGGCTTCAACCATGTCGCCCACGGCAACCATGATCTCAGTCACTTCGACTTCGTCACCACCGATGTCCGGCACGTTGACGTCCTGGCGAGCGGCAGCAGCAGGAGCGGCGGCCGGCGCGGCAGCAACCGGGGCCGCAGCCTGGACCGGAGCCGGTGCGGCAGCACCCTCGGCTTCGAAGACCATGATCTGGGAACCGGTTGCAACCTTGTCGCCCACCTTGATCAGGATCTCTTTGACGATACCGGCGGCGGGGGCCGGGACTTCCATGGAGGCCTTGTCACCTTCCACGGCGATCAGGGACTGGTCCAGCTCGACCTTGTCACCCACGGCCACCATGATCTCGGTGACTTCAACTTCATCAGCACCGATATCCGGCACCATAATCTGTTTGGACATTGCGCTTTATCCTCTTGCGTGCATCCGCGTGGCTGCCTGAGCATCACCACGCGCATCCCGCGTTATCCGTTTAAACCCAGGCAAGGTCGCGCCGGATACCCGGCGCGACACTCAATCCTCTTACGCGTACAGCGGGTTGACCTTGTCGGCATCGATGCCGTACTTGGCGATGGCCTCAGCCACAACCTGCTTGTCTACCTCGCCGCGCTTGGCCAGTTCGGTCAGGGCAGCAACCACTACGTAGAACTCGTTCACTTCGAAGTGACGACGCAGGTTGGCACGGCTGTCGGAGCGGCCGTAACCGTCGGTACCCAGTACACGGTAGTTCTCGGTCGGAACGAAGGCACGCACCTGATCGGCGAAGGACTTCATGTAGTCGGTCGCGGCGATGGTGGCTTCGGAACCCAGTACCTGAGCGATGTAGGGCACACGCGCTTCGGCGGTCGGGTGCAGCATGTTCCAGCGATCCGCGTCCTGACCGTCACGAGCCAGTTCGTTGAAGGAGGTGACGCTGAACACGTCGGAACCCACGCCGTACTCGCTGGCCAGGATCTGGGCGGCAGTGCGCACGTGACCCAGGATGGAACCACAACCCAGCAGCTGTACCTTGGCCTTGGTGCCGGCCACGGTTTCCAGCTTGTAGATACCCTTGCGGATGCCTTCCTCGGCGCCTTCCGGCATAGCCGGCATGGCATAGTTCTCGTTCAGGGTAGTGATGTAGTAGAACACGTTTTCCGGGTTCTCACCGTACATGCGGCGCAGGCCGTCCTGTACGATCACCGCCACTTCATAGGCGTAGGACGGGTCGTAGGAGATGCAGTTCGGGATGGTGTTGGCCAGGATGTGGCTGTGACCATCTTCGTGCTGCAAGCCCTCTCCGTTAAGAGTGGTACGACCGGAGGTCGCGCCCAGCAGGAAGCCACGGGCTTGCTGGTCACCGGCTGCCCACGCCATGTCGCCGATCCGCTGGAAGCCGAACATGGAGTAGTAGATGTAGAACGGGATCATCGGGCAGTCGTTGGTGCTGTAAGAGGTGGCAGCAGCCAGCCAGGAGGACATGGCGCCCAGCTCGTTGATACCGTCTTGCAGAACCTGACCCTGCTTGTCTTCCTTGTAGTAGGAGACGATGTCGCGGTCTTGCGGGGTGTACTGCTGACCGTGCGGGCTGTAGATACCGATCTGGCGGAACAGGCCTTCCATACCAAAGGTACGGGCTTCGTCAGCCAGGATCGGGACGATGCGCTTGCCGATGGACTTGTCTTTCAGCATCACGTTCAGGGAACGCACGAACGCCATGGTGGTGGAGATTTCGCGCGCCTGTTCACCCAGCAGCGGACCGAAGGCATCCAGCGCCGGGATTTCCAGCTTGGTGGTGCTCTCGCGCAGACGGGTCGGTACATAGCCCTTCAGTGCGGCACGGCGGGCGTGCAGGTACTTGTGCTCTTCGGTACCCTCTTCGATCTTCAGGTACGGCAGGTTTTCCAGCTGCTCGTCGGTGACCGGCAGGTT
Source organism: Aeromonas sp. 62-46 (assembly GCF_001898585.1). NCBI lineage: Bacteria > Pseudomonadati > Pseudomonadota > Gammaproteobacteria > Aeromonadales > Aeromonadaceae > Aeromonas > Aeromonas sp. 62-46. Next base: position 5,742 of record NZ_MKUI01000051.1, read on the forward strand.
GAAACGATCGCGCAGGTGACGCACGGAGCCCAGATCCATCTTCTTGACCTGGTGAGCGATGTTCTTGCCTTCGGCCGCTTCGCCCATGCCATAGCCCTTGATGGTCTTGGCCAGGATCACGGTCGGCTTGCCCTTGGTCTGTGCAGCCTTGGAGAAGGCGGCGAACAGTTTGCGGGGGTCGTGACCACCGCGGTTCAGGGCGAAGATCTCCTCGTCGGTCATGTCTTTGACCAGCGCGGCGGTTTCCGGGTAACGGTTGAAGAAGTGCTCGCGCACGTAGGCACCGTCGCGGGACTTCATGGTCTGGTAGTCACCATCCACGGTCTCGTTCATCAGCTGGATCAGCTTGCCGGAAGTGTCTTTCTTCAGCAGCTCATCCCACTTGCGACCCCAGATGACCTTGGTCACGTCCCAGCCAGCGCCGGCGAACAGACCTTCCAGCTCGTTGATGACCTTGCCGTTGCCGACAACCGGACCATCCAGACGCTGCAGGTTGCAGTTGACCACGAACACCAGGTTGTCGAGCTTTTCACGCACGGCAACAGTCAGGGCACCCTTGGCTTCCGGCTCGTCCATCTCGCCGTCACCCAGGAAGGCGTAAACGGTCTGCTCGGAGCAATCCTTGATGCCACGGTCGGTCAGGTACTTCAGGAAACGCGCCTGATAGATGGCGGCGATGGGGCCCAGACCCATGGAAACGGTCGGGAACTGCCAGAATTCCGGCATCAGTTTCGGGTGCGGGTAGGAAGGGATACCCTTGCCATCCACTTCCTGACGGAAGTTGTCCAGCTGCTCTTCGGTCAGGCGACCTTCGGCGAATGCGCGGGCGTAGATGCCCGGGGAGATGTGACCCTGGAAGTAGACCAGATCGCCACCGTCCTTCTCGTTGCGGGCACGGAAGAAGTGGTTGTAGCAGACTTCGTAGATGGTCGCGGAAGAAGCGAAGGAAGACATGTGACCACCCAGGTCCAGGTCCTTCTTGGAAGCGCGCAGCACGATCATCATGGCGTTCCAGCGGATGATGGCGCGAATGCGGCGTTCCATTTCCAGGTCGCCCGGGTAAGCCGGTTCGTCGCTGGACGGGATGGTGTTGATGTAGTCGCGGTTTGCCTTGGCAGCCACGTCCACACCGCTTGCGCGGGCTTTCTCGGCCAACTGTTCAAGGATGAACTGAGCGCGTTGCGGACCCTCTTCACGCAGCAGGGATTCCAGAGAGGCAAGCCACTCCAGCGTTTCTATCGGGTCCACATCGTTCTTCAGGATATCAGACATGGCTGGTTCCTATGTTGTTGTGATTGCACGGCATTGCACGGCGAAGGGCGCAAGCATTCGACAATTAAGAAAGCCTTGTGGGATTAGTTTTCCTGCTGACGGATCCGACGCATGGATCGCTGGATCCGGCTGTCTTCCCTCTGCATATCCAACAAGGTGTCCTCGATAAAGGCCAGGTGCTCATGACAAGCAGCCCTGGCCCGCTCCGGAGCCCCCGACAGGATAGCCTCGATCAGGCTCGCACGATGGCGACGGATCTTGGCGACCACTCCCGGACGGCGATTCAAAATTTCGTTATTGCGTAAAATGTTCTGCTCGAGCATGGGGCCCATGGCCCGCAACAGATGCAGCAGCACCACGTTGTGGGAGGCCTCGGCCACGGCCAGATAGAACTGGGTCACGGCGGCCGATTCGACCACCAGCGACCCTTGCTGACCGGCTTCTTCGATGGCGGCTTGCGCCAGGCGAATCCGTTCGAAATCAGCCTCGGTGCCCCGCAGCGCCGCATAGTAGGCACAGATGCCTTCCAGCGCGTGACGAAACTCCAGCAGGTCGTACTGGGCTTCCGGGTGAGTGCTGAGCAGTTCGAACAGGGGGTCGGCGATCCCCTTGCTCAGGGCATTTTGTACGTAAGTGCCACCGCCCTGACGACGATACAAGAGTCCTCTCGCTTCCAGGCGCTGGATGGCTTCGCGCAAGGAAGGGCGCGACACCTGAAACTGGATGGCGAGTTCCCGCTCGGGCGGCAACTTCTGGCCCGGCTGCAGGCTGCCTTCCAGAATCATGCTTTCCAGCTCGGCGACGATGGCGTCGGCCAGCTTGGGCTGAGTTATCTTGATATAGGGCATGAGGCTACTTTGTTAAATTGGTATTACCAATTTTATGATTGGGGCGAAAATTAGCAGAGGGCTTGAAAAAAGTCCACCCAAAAGATGATCTGAATCAAGAAGCTAGGTTGCCACTTTGGGGGTAAAAACGCGGAATCATGATATAGCTCATAGAAAATGGTCTGACCAATATTTGTGAGCTTGCTCACCGATAACATTTGGCCAACAGCATGAAAAATGGCTTGCCAGACAAGGCAAGCCATTGATTCTAAAAACACAAAATAATTTTTAGATTTTTCACTCAAAGTGAAGCTTTTCCCGATAGCGAGGCCATTCGAAACTGTCACCCGGATCCGTCTTGCGGCCCGGCGCGATGTCGCAGTGGCCGACAATACGGTCCGCCGTGATGGCGGGATAACGGTGCACAATCGCCCGGCTGAGGTCCGACAGCACCTCGTATTGCTTGTCGCTGTAGGGAAGTTCGTCGGTCCCTTCCAGTTCGATCCCGATGGAAAAATCGTTGCACGCCTCCCTCCCCTCCCAGCTCGAGACTCCCGCATGCCATGCCCTGGCGCCAAAAGGCACGTACTGTACCAGTTCCCCATCGCGGCGGATCAGGCAGTGGGCCGAGACCCTCAGTTGATGAATACCGGCGAAATAGGGGTGAGCACCGGGATCGAGGCGCCCCAGAAACAGATCGTCGATAAAAGGGCCACCAAACTGCCCGGGGGGCAGGCTGATGCCGTGTATCACCAACAAGGAGACATCCTCCGGGCTGAGCCTCTCATTGTGATGGGGGGAAGGCACCTTGCGGGCCTGCTCGCACCATCCTTCACGATCGATGGAAAACAGGGTTGTGGGTTGTGTCATCGTCTGCTCGACTCACAAATGGAAGCGATGTGCCTCTGGCGGGATGGGAAAACTGGGAACAAGTCTCTGAATTCATGGATAACGCTATGTTAGGCTGAGCCATTCACTCGCGCGATATGGGACACACTATGCACCCGATGGCACGCCGTCTCTGGCTGCTCGCCTGGCTCTCGCTGCTGGGTCTGCTGACCCTCTACTTCCATGGTCGTGAACAACCGTCGGTGACCGCCAGCGGCGATCTGCTGCTCAGGGCCGATGCCAGCGGCCATTATCGTCTGGAGGGTGCCATCAACGACCAGCCGGTGCAACTGCTGCTGGACACAGGAGCAACCCGGGTGACCATACCGAGCCAGGTGGCCGCCCGGCTCGGCCTCGTCGCCACGGGCCGCAGCCGGGTCAACACGGCAGCCGGAGAGATCCAGGTCGAAACTGGCCGGATCGAAAGTCTGGCGATGGGTCCGCTGACCCTGTACGATTTGTCCGTCTTTATCAATCCGGCTGCCGACGGGGAGGAGATCCTGGTGGGCATGAATGCCCTGGGCAGGCTGGAATTGCGCCAGAAAGACAGGCAATTGCTTCTCAGACCCTTGCAGGAATAAGGCATGTTACAACAGGACATCCGCCGCGCCGTGCGCGCCGCACTTCTCGAAGACTTGGGCGATGCCCTCACCGCGCTGGATCAACCGGATGCCAGCGCCGACATCACGGCCCAGCTGATCCCGGCCGATCGCATCTCGACCGCGCGAGTCATCACCCGCGAGGCGGGCGTATTTTGCGGCCAGCCCTGGGTCGACGAGGTGTTTGCCCAGCTCGGTGGCGAAGTGAAGGTCGAGTGGAAAGTGCAAGATGGTGAACGCCTTGCCCCCAATCAGGAGCTGTTCCGCCTCCATGGCCCCGCCCGCGTGCTGCTGACCGGCGAGCGCAACGCGCTGAACTTCGTGCAGACCCTTTCCGGGGTCGCCACCCTGACCGCCCGTTATGTGGCCGAGCTGGAAGGCACTGACTGCCGCCTCCTCGATACCCGCAAGACCCTGCCCGGCCTGCGCAGCGCCCAGAAGTATGCGGTCACCTGCGGGGGCGGCAAAAACCACCGTATCGGTCTGTTTGATGCCTACCTCATCAAGGAGAACCACATTCTCGCCTGCGGTGGCATCGCGGAAGCAATCAGCGAAGCGCGCCGTCTCAATCCGGACAAACCGGTGGAAGTCGAGGTCGAATCCCTGGCCGAGCTGGAGCAGGCCCTGGCCGCACGGGCCGACATCGTGATGCTGGACAACTTCGACATCCCCATGATGCAGGACGCTGTTCGCCTCAATCAGGGCAGAGCCAAGCTGGAAGTCTCCGGCAACGTCACCCTCGATACTCTTGCCGGATACGCCGCGACCGGGATCGACTTTATCTCGGTGGGAGCGCTGACCAAGCATGTGCGGGCACTGGATCTCTCCATGCGCTTTGTCGAGGCTTGAGCAAGCCCCATCCGTTGCTCGTGCCCAAAAATATTACAGGGCTCGAAACTTGCAAAAGGCGCCATCGGCGCCTTTTCTTTATGCAGGATCCCACGACATAAGGAGTGTGAAGATGGGCCCTCCCGCCTCATGACAAGTGCCAATGGAAGCCATTTAATCTTTGATTTTTCTACACATTTCACTAAATGACATAAAAGTGGCTAACAAGGTCCCCGCCTCTGTTGCCAACCCGAAGCGCTCGGATAAGATACCAGCGTGGATAGCATTCCACCGGTGCTTATCAGGAAACATGGAAAAAAGGATATTTCACATGAAAAGACAGTCAGGGTTTACGCTAATCGAATTGATGATCGTCGTTGCGATCGTCGCCATCCTCGCCGCCATCGCCTTGCCGGCGTATCAGACCTATACCAAAAAAGCTAAATTCTCAGAAGTGATCGCTGCAACTGGTGGTGTTAAGACGGCAATTGAAGTGTGTTATCAAACCACTGGAGATATGGGGCTTTGCGATGCCAATGGCTCTGGAGGTATTCCGTCTGCGGCAGGTGCAAGTGGGTATGTTAAATCGGTAACGGTTGGCAGCATCACATCAGGTGCAAGTATTACCGCTGTCGGAGCAGACCCATTTGATGGCGTAGAATATATTTTGGATGGTGTTGCCAGTGGTGGACAAATTCTCTGGACCCCAGATAGCTCAGCAACCTGTACAGGCCAAGGCATTTGCTAACGCATGACCTCTAGCCTCAATAGCGGCCTGGCCACCAGCCTGGCCGCTTCTTCCCTCCTCAGTGAGCCGGACTCACAGCGCTATCTGAGCCAGGCCAAGGCGCAGCGCAAGCCCTTTGTCACCTTCCTGATTGAAAATGACATCCTCGACAGCAAAGCCCTCGCCGATTTCTGCGAGCTGGAATATGGGGTACCTCTGCTGGATCTGGCGGCCTTTGATCTCGCCGAGATCCCGCAGAAATACCTCAATCAAAAGCTGATTGAAAAGCACCATGTCCTGCCCATCTACACCCAGGGGCATACTCTCTATATCGCCATGTCCGATCCGACCAATGTGTCGGCTCTGGAGGATTTTGGCTTCAGTTTTGGCCTGCACACGGAAGCCCTGCTGGTCGAAGAGAGCAAGCTGACCGCCGCCATCGGCAAGCTGATGGAGAGCGAGCAGGATACCCTGGGCATGGATCATATCGACGAGGCCGAGATCTCCGAACTCGAGGTCTCCGACGAGAGTTCCCGCCTCGACGAGAGCGTCAACACCGCGGACGATGACGCACCCATCGTCAAATACATCCACAAGATCATGATGGATGCCATCAAGCGTGGGGCCTCCGACCTGCATTTCGAACCCTACGAGACCAAGTACCGGATCCGCTTTCGGGTAGACGGCATACTGCACGAAGTCGCCACGCCGCCGGTCAACCTGGCCAACCGCTTCGCGGCTCGCCTCAAGGTGATGGCGCGGCTCGATATTGCCGAACGGCGCCTGCCCCAGGATGGTCGGATCAAACTCAAGATCTCACGCAACAGATCCATGGACATGCGGGTCAACACCCTGCCCACCATGTGGGGCGAAAAGATCGTGATCCGGTTGCTGGACTCCTCGGCCGCCCGGCTCAATATCGATCAACTCGGCTTTGACGACCGGCAGAAGACGCAATACCTGCACGCCCTCTCCAAACCTCAGGGCATGATCCTGGTGACCGGCCCGACGGGGTCAGGCAAGACGGTCTCACTCTATACCGGCCTCAACATCCTCAACACCAGCGAGGTCAATATCTCCACCGCCGAAGATCCGGTCGAGATAAACCTGCCCGGCGTCAACCAGGTGCAGATCAATCCCAAGGCGGGGCTCACCTTCGCCAGCGCCCTGCGCTCCTTCCTGCGCCAGGATCCCGACATCGTCATGGTGGGGGAGATACGGGATTTGGAAACCGCCGAGATTGCTATCAAGGCCGCCCAGACCGGTCATCTGGTGCTCTCCACCCTGCACACCAACTCGGCGGCAGAAACGCTCACCCGGATGATGAACATGGGGGTGCCGGCCTTCAACATCGCCTCTTCGGTCACCCTCATCATGGCCCAGCGCCTTGCCCGCAAACTCTGCGATCACTGCAAGGCGCCGGAAGTGGTGCCGGAAGCCGAGTTGCTGGAGCTGGGCTTCACCCAGCAGCAACTGGCCGCCGGGTTGCGGCTGTTCAAGCCCGTGGGATGCAAGGAGTGCTCGGGAGGCTACAGAGGCCGGGTCGGCATCTATGAGATCATGCTGATGTCCGACAACATCGCCAAACTCATCATGCAGGGAGCCAACTCGCTGCAGATTGCCGCGATAGCCCAAAAGGAAGGGATGCGTACCCTGCGCACATCCGGCCTCGAGAAAGCGCGTCTTGGCGTCACCAGCCTGGCCGAAATCAACAGGATCACCACCAACTGAGTTCGCAGTGCCCGAGTCATCTCGCCGGGTGAAGCCGCTGTAATCACCCCGATGACCTTCTTCAAGCCAAGATGAGCCGGACAGGCAGCAGCATCCGGCCACCGTCGCCCAATTGCAGGATGCAGTGATGGCCACATTAGCTCAAAAACGCAACGCACCGAAAAAAGTCTTCTCCTACCGCTGGCACGGCGTCAACCGCAAGGGACAGAAGGTCTCCGGCGAGCTGCAAGCCGACAGCATCACCACCGTCAAGGCCGAGCTGCGCAAGCAGGGCGTCAACGTCACCAGGGTCAGCAAGCAGAGCCAGGGGCTCTTCTCCAAGGGCGGCGCCAAGATCAAGCCGATGGACATCGCCGTCATCTCCCGCCAGATCACTACCATGCTCTCCGCCGGCGTGCCTCTGGTGCAGAGTCTTCAGATCATTGCTCGCGGCCACGAGAAAGCGGCTGTGCGCGAGCTCATCGGCCAGATCGCCGCCGATGTGGAAACAGGCACCCCGCTCTCGGAGGCGTTGCGCCGCCATCCTCGCCACTTCGACGACCTCTATTGCGACCTGGTCGAAGCCGGGGAGCAATCCGGTGCCCTGGAGACTATCTACGACCGTATCGCCATCTACCGCGAGAAGAACGAAGCCCTCAAATCCAAGATCAAGAAGGCCATGTTCTATCCGTCCATGGTCATTCTGGTGGCCATCGTCGTCACCTCCATCCTGCTGCTCTTCGTCATTCCCCAGTTCGAGGATATCTTCAAGAGCTTCGGTGCCGAGCTGCCCGCCTTCACCCGGTTCGTCATCGCCATCTCCCGCTTTATGCAGGAGTGGTGGTACGCCATCTTTGGCGGCGCTGCTCTCGCCGTCTTCCTCTATGTGCGGGCCTGGCGAAAATCCCAGAAGGTCAGGGACAACACGGACAAGTTCATCCTCACCATTCCCGTGGTGGGCAACATACTGCACAAGGCGGCCATGGCCCGTTTTGCACGCACCCTCTCCACCACCTTCTCCGCCGGTATCCCGCTGGTGGATGCCCTGGTCTCGGCGGCCGGAGCATCGGGCAACTACGTCTATCGCACTGCGACCATGGCCATTCGCAACGAGGTGGTGGCCGGCATGCAGATCAACGTCGCCATGCGCACCGTGGATCTTTTCCCCGACATGGTGACCCAGATGGTGATGATCGGTGAGGAATCCGGCGCCATCGACGACATGCTCTCCAAGGTCGCCGCCATTTTCGAACAGGAGGTGGACGACATGGTCGACGGCCTCACCAGCCTGCTCGAACCCATCATCATGGTGGTGCTCGGGGTGCTGGTCGGCGGCATGGTAGTAGCCATGTACCTCCCCATTTTCAAGCTGGGCTCTGTGATACACTGACCCCCTCGACAGAGGGCCGGGCGGTGCATTTCCCCCGGCCATCTGTCATCCCCGTTCCCGACACAAGCGATTGATCTATGGTGCCTTTGATCGAACTGGCCCAGGGCTTGCCCTGGCTCTATCTCTCCTTGATTTTCCTTTTCTCCCTGATGGTGGGCAGCTTCCTGAACGTGGTGATCCATCGCCTGCCCATCATGATGGAGCGGGCCTGGCATGCCGAATACAGCGACTATTTCGGTGACGGTGAAGAGACTCCTCCTGCAACCGGACGATACAACCTCATGGTACCTCGCTCCCGCTGCCCCCACTGCGACCACCCCATAGGGGCGCTGGAGAACATTCCCCTGCTGAGCTGGCTATGGCTCAGGGGGCGCTGCCGCAACTGCCACGCCCCCATTTCGGCTCGCTATCCCCTGGTCGAGCTGCTCACCGCCCTGCTGTCTGTCTCGGTAGCAGCCGCGCTTGCCCCCGGCTGGGGCACCCTTGCCGCTTTGTTGCTCACCTGGACATTGGTCGCACTGACCTTCATCGACCTGGACAAGATGCTCTTGCCGGATCAGCTCACCCTGCCCCTGCTCTGGGGTGGCCTGCTGTTCAATCTGGCGGGCGGTTTCGTGCCCCTGGCCGATGGGGTGGTCGGCGCCATGGCGGGCTATCTGGTGCTCTGGAGCCTCTACTGGGCCTTCAAGCTGCTGACCGGCAAGGAAGGGATGGGCTATGGCGACTTCAAACTGCTGGCGGCACTGGGCGCCTGGCTCGGCTGGCAAGCCTTGCCCATCGTGCTGCTGCTCTCTTCGCTGGCGGGCACCATCATCGGCATCGGTCTCATCCTGCTGCGCAACCACCACCAGGGCAAACCCATTCCCTTTGGCCCTTATCTCGCCATCGCGGGCTGGATAACGCTGCTGTGGGGCGATAGCATCACCCGCTGGTATCTTGATGTCGTGCTCTAGCAAAAGGATCTCTGACCCATGTATGTAGTCGCAATCACAGGGGGAATCGGCAGCGGCAAGACCACGGTTGCCAACCGCTTTGCCGAGCTGGGCATCGAGGTGGTGGATGCGGACATCATCGCCCGCGAGGTAGTGGAGCCCGGCACCCCTGCTCTGGCTGCCATCGCCGCCCATTTTGGCCCGGATGTCGTTGCCCCCGATGGCCAGCTCGATCGCCGCCGGCTGCGAGAGCGGATCTTCACCGACTCGCAGGCTAAGGAGTGGCTCAATGCCCTGCTCCATCCCCTCATCCGCAGCGAGATGCTGCGCCAGTGTGCGGCAACCCGCTCCCCCTACTGCCTGCTGGTCGTCCCCTTGCTGGTGGAAAACAGGCTCACTTCCCTCGCCGATAGGGTACTGGTGATCGATGTGGACGAAGCGACGCAAATCGAGCGTACCTGCCACCGCGATGGCGTCAGTCGGGAACAGGCCCAGGCGATACTGGCGTCCCAGGCGAGCCGCAGCGAGCGCCTGGCGATGGCCGACGACGTCCTGGACAACCAGAGTGGTACGAGTGAGACCATCGGGCAGCGAATTTTCGCCCTGCACCAGACATATCTGGCATTTGCCTCTCAACAAGCCCACCAACTGTGAGTACACTAGGCCGGTTTATGGCTGGCCAGGATTAGGCATGATTTACGATTTCCCCCTCAATGAAAAAAGCCGGACCTATCTTCGTCTGGAGTCCCTGTTTTCCCAGATCCGCGACAATCTGGAGAGTGACCAGTCCTGGGCACATATCGCCTTCTTCAAGGGGTTGTTCGATTTGCAGGAGTTGCTGGAGCGTGGTGACCTGCGTGCCGATCTCATCAAGGATCTGGAGCGCCTCGGCCAACGCCTGAGCCACTGGGCCAGTCTGCCTGACGTCGATCTCGAGCAGATCCAGCGGATGCAGCAGGAGAGTACCCAGCTCTCCCGCAACCTGCTGAACTCCCCGCGCCCCGGCGCCCGTCTGAAAGAGGATCGCCTGCTCGGCTCCATTCGTCAGCGCTTCTCCATTCCGGGTGGTCTGTGCGCCTTCGATGTGCCGCAACTGCACCACTGGCTGGCGACCCCGGCCGTCACCCGCCACCAGCAGATGCAGCAATGGCTGAGTGACATCACCCTGCTGATGAACGCCATCTCCCTGTTGCTGTGCCTGTGGCGCGAGTCAGGCAACTTCAGCGACCAGGTGGCCACCAACGGCTTCTTCCAGGATACCGCCGAAGGGGCTGAACTGATCCGCATCCGTCTGGCGGGCACCCAGCCCTGCTATCCGACCCTGAGCGGCCACAAGAACCGCTTCGCCCTGCGCTTCCTGCCGACGACGGAACAGCAGATAGGCGACGTTTCCTTCCAGCTCGCCTGTTGTTGAGGAGCGCCCCATGGTGACCAAGGTAAAGTGCCCGACCTGTCAGAGCGAGATCGAATGGGGCCCGCAGAGCCCGTTTCGCCCCTTCTGCAGCAAGCGCTGCCAGCTGATCGACCTCGGCGAGTGGGCGGATGAACAGAAGCGCATCCCGGGCGAGATCAACCCGGATCTGCTGCCCGACCCGGAACAGGGCGATCCCTGGCAATAAACACTTCACGATCAAAAAAGGGCCCTCAGGCCCTTTTTCGTTGGTATCGATTCCCTTTCAGGCTAGCGAGGCCTGCAACCGCGCGACGATGGGGCCGTTGGCATCCGGGAAGCGGTATTCGTGCAGCGAGGCCAGTGGCACCCAGCGGCACTCCTGTCCCTCCTTGCCAAAGGGCTCGCCGTGGAAGCGGGTCACCTTCCAGATATCCAGCAAGACCTGCTTGTCGGGGTAATCGTGGTGCAGCTCCATGAAGGGGGCACAATCCTGCACCCGGATCCCGATCTCTTCCCACAATTCCCTGTCCAGCGCGGTGAGCAGATCCTCCCCCGACTCCACCTTGCCACCGGGAAACTCCCAGCGATCCCCCTGATGGCGATCGGCTGAGCGTTTGGCGATGAAGATATCGCCCCGTTCGTTCTCGATGACGCCCACCGCCACCCAGATCCGTTTCTTCTGTTCCATCATTGTCCTCAGCGTAAACACGGCAAACGGGCGATCCAGGGGGCAAGCCGAATGGCCTGCTGATCCCCCCGGGCCCTGAAGAGATCCTGCCCGACATGCTCATTACCCGGCGGCGCAACCTGCGGCCAGGGCAGTGCACCGGGCGGAGTGAAACAACGATCGTGTACCCGCGCGCTCTGGCGCAGATAGCGCCATAAACAGTCTCGCAAGAACCACTGGTCGATGTTCGGTGTTTCCATGGTACTAGACTGATAGCTCGCCATCAGCGGCGCAAGGGGAGGCAGCACACCGGCCACACCGCCCCACATGCCGGCCAGCACCAGATCGGTGTGGCTCCACCAGTCACGCATGATATGGAACCAGCGCCCCGATGCAAGCCAGTCATCGACCGCCAGCCGCTCCCGCAGATTCAGCACGGAGTCCGCATCGCGCACAAGAAAGCGCCCCACTCCGGGATCATTGGCGACCTGGAAGCGCCAGCAGAGGCGCTGACGCTGGGATTGGCCATCGGGCTGCACCTTTATCTCGGCGCCATGTTCTTGCAGGCAGGCCAGAAACCCCTGAGGGACACTGCCATCCACATAAAAACGCACCCGCCAGCCCGGATAGAGGTAAGCTGCGGCCAGCACATTGTCGAGCGCTCCCCGCAAATAGCGGGGCTGTGCTCCCCACAAGGAGAAGGCGATGACTGCCTGCTTCTCCCCCTGCTCCGCGAGCCAGTCATCCGGCCCCTCTGCCGGCAGCACCCACCCCGCGACAGGCTGCGAGACGGCCTCATCCTTGAGAGTCAGGGCACGGGTTCCCGCTTGTGCCGCTTCTTCATGGCGTCCTAGCTTGGCAAGGGAAGTGCAAAGCCCGTCATGGACCAGATAATCACCCGGCTCGCGCCGCACCAGTTCGACCAGGTGCGTCACGGCCCGCTCATGTTGTTCGGAGCGCGAGAGGCAGACACAGAGATTGCGCAGCACCTCAGTGTTATCGGGCGCGGACCGGTACGCCAGCGTCAGCACCTGGGCCGCCGAGGCGGGATCGCCGGACAAAAAGAGGTAATAGGCAAACTGCAGTTGCAGGGGAACAGATTTGTTCGTCTCTGCGTTCAGCCTGCTCAGCACACAACGGATCGCCTCCTGGCGCTTCTCCTGCAGCCAGTGCCCATGTGCCTCCCCATCCCATCCCGCCGGCAATCTGCTCATCGTCCCCTCCTTGGTCCGAAAATGAATACACCGCCCGGAGGCGGTGTATTCATCATGGCAGGGTGTCAGGTCAGCTGACCGTGACAGTGCTTGTATTTTTTACCCGAACCACAGGGGCAGGGATCGTTGCGCCCGATCTTCTGCTCGTCGCGCACGAAGGTGGTATGGCCCTCGGCCCCACCCGTATCCTCGTCAGCCAGCTGGTTTTCGGCCGTGGCATGGGTGTAGGTACGAGGAGCGGCTTCGGCCTGCTGGCGCTGCTGCTCTTCCATCGCCTCCACATCCCGCTCCTGCACCTGTACCCGGCTCAGGATGCTGACCACGTCGCGCTTGAGGGTCTCCAGCATCTGGGTGAACAGATCGAAGGATTCGCGCTTGTACTCCTGCTTGGGGTTCTTCTGGGCGTAGCCGCGCAGATGGATGCCCTGGCGCAGGTGATCCATGGCCGCCAGGTGCTCCTTCCACAGACCATCCAGCGTTTGCAGCATCACCGCCTTCTCGAAGTTGCGCAGCACCTCCTTGCCGACCAGCTCTTCCTTGTGGGCATAGAGCTTGGTGGCTTCATCCAGGATACGTTCGCGCAGCTTCTCTTCATACAGCTTGTCGTCTTCCGCCAGCCACTGCTGCAGCGGCAGATCCAGGGCGAAATCGGACTTTAGACGCGCTTCCAGACCCGGCACGTCCCACATCTCTTCCAGGGACTGGGGCGGGATGTACTCGTCGATGATGGCGCCGTAGACGTCGTCACGGATGACGTGAATGGTCTCGGAGATGTCGTTGGTGTCCAGCAGTTCGTTGCGCTGCTCGTAGACCACCTTGCGCTGATCGTTGGCCACGTCGTCGAACTCGAGCAGGTTTTTACGGATGTCGAAGTTGCGACCTTCCACCTTGCGCTGGGCATTCTCGATGGCCTTGGTCACCCAGGGATGCTCGATGGCCTCGCCCTCTTCCATACCCAGCTTCTTCATCATGCCGGTCACGCGGTCGGAGGCGAAGATCCGCATCAGGGTATCTTCCATGGAGAGGTAGAAGCGGGAGGAACCCGGATCACCCTGACGACCGGAACGGCCGCGCAGCTGGTTGTCGATACGGCGGGATTCGTGACGCTCGGTACCGATGATGTGCAGGCCACCGGCCGCCAGTACTTCGTCATGACGCACCTGCCAGGCCGCTTTCAGCTCGGCAATCTGCTCGCTTGACGGGTTTTCCAGCTGGGCGATCTCCGCCTGCCAGTTGCCGCCCAGCACGATGTCGGTACCACGACCGGCCATGTTGGTGGCGATGGTGACGGCGCCGGTCTGGCCGGCCTGGGCGACGATCTCCGCTTCCATGGCATGGAACTTGGCGTTCAGTACCTTGTGCGGGATATTTTCCTTGGTCAGGATGCCGGAGAGCAGCTCGGAGTTCTCGATGGAGACGGTACCGACCAGCACGGGCTGGCCGCGCTTCACGCACTCGCGGATGTCCTGCACGATGGCCGCGTATTTCTCCTGGGCGGTCAGGTAGACGAGATCACCCATGTCTTTGCGCACCATCGGCTTGTTGGTCGGAATGACCACGGTATCCAGGCCATAGATCTGCTGGAATTCAAAGGCTTCGGTATCCGCAGTACCGGTCATGCCTGCCAGCTTGTCGTACAGACGGAAGTAGTTCTGGAAGGTGATGGAGGCCAGGGTCTGGTTCTCGTTCTGGATCTTGACCCCTTCCTTCGCCTCGACCGCCTGGTGCAGACCGTCTGACCAGCGACGACCCGGCATGGTGCGGCCGGTGTGCTCGTCGACGATGACGATCTCGTCTTTCTGGACGATATAGTCGACGTTGCGCTCGAACAGGGTGTGTGCGCGCAGGCCGGCATTGACGTGATGCAGCAGGCTGATATTGGTGGCGGAGAACAGGGAGTCATCCTCGGCCAGCAGTCCCTCTTTCTTGAGCAGCTCTTCCACGAAGATCTGGCCGTTTTCGGTCAGCAGCGCCTGGCGGTTCTTCTCGTCTACCGTGTAGTGGCCGTCGCCGGTGTACTCCTCGGAGTCTTCCTTGTCCTGCTTGACCAGCAGCGGGATCAACTTGTTGATCTGGGTGTACATGGCGGAGCTGTCTTCCGCCGGACCGGAGATGATGAGCGGGGTGCGGGCTTCATCGATGAGCACCGAATCCACCTCATCCACCAGCGCGTAGTTGAGCGGACGCTGTACGCGCTGCTCCGGCGAGAATGCCATGTTGTCGCGCAGGTAGTCGAAACCGAATTCGTTGTTGGTACCGTAGGTGATGTCGGCAGCGTAGGCATCGCGCTTCTGGGACGCATCCATGCCGGGCACGTTGCAGTCCACCGTCATGCCGAGGAAGGCGAACAGCGGGCGGTTGGCTTCCGCATCACGCTTGGCCAGATAGTCGTTCACCGTCACGACGTGCACACCGCGGCCGGTCAGGGCGTTCAGGTAGGCCGGCAGGGTGGCCGTCAGGGTTTTACCTTCACCTGTCTTCATTTCGGCAATGCGGTTGGAGTTCAGCACCATGCCGCCGATCAGCTGGACGTCGAAGTGACGCATGCCGAACACACGGCGGGAGGCTTCACGGACGGTGGCGAACGCTTCCGGCAGCAACTGCTCCAATGTTTCGCCCTGCTCCAGACGCTGACGGTACTCGGCGGTCTTCGCCTGCAGTTCCTGATCGGACAGTGCCTCAAATTGAGGCTCCATCGCATTGATTTGTTTTACAATTTTGCGCAAAGCCTTGAGCGTTCTGTCGTTCCGGCTGCCGATAATCTTGGTGAGCAGTGTGCTAATCATGGGTACCAACTGTTTTGGTTATATAAGCGTTCCGTCACTGGAACCTGAAGAAAAAACCTAACCCCGTCTGGCATTCAGAAAGCGCGCGGGGTTGACCTGACGACCATCTTTCAACACTTCGTAATGCAAATGAACTCCGGTTGCACGACCGGTTCGCCCCATCAGGGCAATCTTCTGGCCCTCATCGACCAGGGTGCCCACATCCACCAGTAACTTGGAATTGTGGGCATAGCGGGTGACCAGGCCATTGCCATGGTCAATCTCCACCATGTTGCCAAACTCCGGATGGCGCCCCGCCCAGCTGACAATCCCCTTGCCTGTCGCCAGGATGGGGGTGCCGGGCCTGCCGCGGAAATCCACCCCTTTGTGCATCTTGGCGCGACCGTTGAACGGATCGACCCGCCCACCGAAACCGGAGGAGATCCAGACACGCTCCTGCTTGACCGGTGAGCCGGGGATGAAACCCGCATCGGTGATATGGTGGTTCATGATGAAGGATTCAAGTACCGACAGCTGTTCTTCGCGGCTGCTGAGCTGGCGGCTGAGGTGTTCCATGGAATCTTGCAGTTCACCCAGGCTGACTTCCAGGTCTGCATCGTAGGAAGGGCCGCCCATCGGGGGCAGCTCCTTGAAGTTGAACTCCTCGGGATCGAGGTCCGCCTTCTCGGTCAGGCGCTCGCCGAGGGCGTTGAGGCGACCAAGTTGTCCCTGCATGGTGCCCACCTGGGCGGCCAGCATGGCAAGCTGTTCGCGGGCTTCATCGGCCCCTTGCGTGGATTTTTGCTGCTGCGCCAGGGTCAGCGCCACTTCCAGCGCCTCCATTTTCTGCTGCCAGCTCTGCCAGAGCCAGCCGCCCCCCAAGGCCAATACAGTGAAGAGAATACCGCCGACCCAGGCCAGACGTTGTTTGGGTAAGTGCAACCTGCGGCGCTGCTTACCGTGGAGGATCAGGGTAATGCTCATAGAAATCTGTCTTCTCGGTCAGGTGAGGCCAAGGGCCTTCACGGGCAATAAAACCGGGAGATAATCGGTATTAAAGGATGGAATAAACAAATGACAGGACGTCGGTGCGGAGAGATGACCGACGTCCTGTTGCACAGCTATCAGGCCAGAACCAGACCGTTGTCGTAGTAAGCGATAGGCGCTTTGTCGCCCTCACCCTCGAAGGTCACCAGTTCCCAGGCCTCCTGCTGGGCCAGCAGGGCACGCAGCAGCTTGTTGTTCAGGGCATGGCCCGTCTTGTAGGCACGGAATTCACCGATGATACTGCGATTGCACATGTACAGATCGCCGATGGCATCCAGCATCTTGTGCTTCACGAACTCGTCTTCGTAGCGCAGACCATCTTCGTTCAGCACCCGGTAGTCATCCAGCACCACGGCGTTTTCCAGGCTGCCGCCCAGTGCCAGGTTCTGGGAACGCAGGTACTCGATGTCACGCATGAAGCCGAAGGTACGGGCACGGCTGATCTCTTTCACGAAGGAGCTGCCGGAGAAGTCCAGCACGCAACGCTGGTTGCGGCCTTCAAACACCGGATGCTGGAAATCGATCTCGAGATCCATCTTGAAGCCGTTGCGGTAGGGGTGGAATTCCGCCCACTTGTCGCCGTCTTCAACCCGGATGCTCTGCTTGATCCGCACGAACTGCTTGGGTGCGTTCTGTTCACGAATACCCACTTCCTGCAGCAGATAGATGAACGGATGCGCACTGCCGTCCATTACCGGGATCTCGGGGGCATCAACCTCGACATAGAGGTTGTCGATGCCCATCCCGGCCAGAGCGGCAGACAGGTGTTCGATGGTCGACACGCGAACACCGGCTTCGTTCACCAGAGCGGTACAAAGCACGGTATCACGCACCTGATCGGCGTTGGCTGGCAGCGCGACCACAGGATTCAGATCGGTACGCAAGTAAACGATCCCTGTGTTAACAGGCGCCGGACGGAACGTCATAGTGACTTTCCGGCCCGAATGCAGGCCCACACCGGTGGCCTGGACACTCGTTTTCAAGGTTCTTTGTCTAATCATGGGCGTATCCGCTTTAACAGCTCAAATTCCTGACCAGATGGTCGTTGCCGGGCCATCTTAGCACAATCCTTAAGCAACAAACAAACCAGAGCCATCAGAGGCTTAGTCTGCCTGCTTGCGCAGGAACGCAGGAATATCGAGATAATCCGGTTCGCGACGAGCTTGCGGCTCGGCGTTCACCACCTTGGCCGGGGCCTCTTCCATCACGCGAGACTGCAGGGCTTCGCTGATCAGGGGCTGACGAGCCGGACGCTCTTGAACCATGTTGTTCTTGACCAGAGTGATGTCGGGCTTGCGCTCGGCACCGATACCGGTCGCCACTACGGTAACGCGCAGTTCGTCGTGCATTTCCGGGTCGATTACGGTACCCACCACCACGGTGGCGTTCTCGGACGCGAAGGCCTTGACCGCGTTACCCACGGTCTCGAACTCTTCGATGGTCATGTCCATGCCGGCAGTGATGTTGACCAGGATGCCGCGGGCACCGGCCAGATCCACATCTTCCAGCAGCGGGCTGGAGATGGCCTTCTCGGCCGCTTCTTCGGCACGGTCGTCACCGGAGGCGGAGCCGGTACCCATCATGGCGGTACCCATCTCGCGCATCACGGTCCGCACGTCCGCGAAGTCGACGTTGATGAGGCCCGGGCGGGTGATCAGTTCGGCGATGCCTTGCACCGCACCCAGCAGCACGTCGTTGGCCGCCTTGAAGGCGTCCAGCAGGGAGATGCCGCGACCCAGTACCTTCAGCAACTTGTCGTTGGGGATGGTGATCAGGGAGTCGACGTTCTTGGAGAGCTCTTCGATGCCGTGAGCGGCGAAGCCCATCCGCTTCTTCCCTTCGAAGGAGAACGGTTTGGTCACGACGGCAACGGTCAGGATACCCATCTCGCGGGCCACTTCGGCCACGATCGGGGCAGCACCTGTACCAGTACCACCACCCATGCCGGCAGCGATGAACACCATGTCGGAACCGGTCAGCAGCTCGCGCAGCGCTTCCCTGTCTTCCATGGCGGCGTCACGACCCACTTCCGGGTTGGCCCCGGCACCCAAACCCTTGGTGATGCCACCGCCGATCTGCAAGGTGGTATTGGCACTGGAGTTGCGCAGTGCCTGGGCGTCGGTGTTCACGGTGATGAACTCGACACCTTCGATGTTTTGACGAACCATGTGCTCGACTGCGTTGCCGCCGCCGCCACCCACACCTATCACCTTGATGACGGCTTCGTCAGTGTGGCTATCCATAAATTCAAACATGTTGTCTCTCCGCTTTATTTGCCTGACTCAGCAAAATCTTTAGAACTCGCCACGCAACCAGTTGCTGACCCGTTTGACCAGCCCACCTACGCTTGCCTTGGCGGCATATTCCTTGTTACTGCCGGTGGATTGGTTGGTGCGGCCGTACTGCAACAACCCGACCGCAGTCGAGTACACCGGTGCCTGTACGTAATCACTCAATCCCCGGATATTCATGGGCTCGCCCACCCGGACCTGGCTCTGGAAGATCTGCTCTGCGCACTCCACAATGCCTTCGATCTGGGCCGCGCCACCGGTCAAGACCACACCGGCGGCCAGCTGATGCTTGACCCCCTGTGCCTTCAATTCGCTCTGCACCCGCACCAGCTCGTCATTCACCATGGAGAGCAACTCGGTGTAACGGGGTTCAATCACTTCCGCCAGTGTCTGCCGTTGCAGGCTGCGCGCCGGGCGACCGCCGACACTGGGCACTTCGATATTGTCTTCCTTGCTGACCAGGCGGCCGAGGGCGCAGCCGTAGCGCACCTTGATCGCCTCCGCATCCAGCGGCGGCGTGCCGAAGGCATAGGCGATGTCGCTGGTCACCGTGCTGCCCGCATAGGGAATCACCTTGGTGTGACGCAGGGCACCGCCGGTAAAGAGCGACATGTCCATGGTGCCACCACCGATGTCCACCACGCAGACACCCAGCTCCTTCTCGTCTTCGGTCAGCACGGCGTAGCTGGAGGCCAGGGCGGAGAAGATCAGCTGATCCACCCGCAGACCCACCTTCTCCACACACTTCTCGATGTTGCGCGCCATGTCGTTGTGGCAGGTGATGAGATGCACCTTGGCTGCCATCCGCACGCCGGAGAGGCCGACCGGGTTCTTGATCCCTTCCTGATAGTCGATGGCGAACTCCTGGGGCAGCACGTGCAGCACCCGGAGCTCGTCAGACAACCGCACCGACTTGGCGGTGTGGATGACGTTGTCCACATCCTCCTGGGTCACCTCTTCGTCGGAGATGGGCACCATGCCGGTCTCGTTGCGGCAATCGATGTGCTTGCCGGACAGCCCCAGATAGACGGAACTGATCTGGCAGTCTGCCATCATCTCGGCCTCTTCCACCGCGCGGCGCAGGGACTTGACCACGGAGTCGAGGTCATTGACCCCGCCCTTCTCCATCCCGCGAGAAGCGTGGCTGCCCATGCCGATGACATTGAGTTCGCCATCGGGCAATACTTCGCCAACCAGTACCGCCACCTTGGTCGTGCCGATATCCAGTCCGACAATCAAATTTCTATCTGCGGTGTTGGTCATTCACTTTCTCTTCGCTTTTCTTCCAGCCAACTGCCATCCCGGTGTCGTATCGAAGATCCACGTAAGCAACCCGCTCACGGGGCTCGATGACCGGAAAGGCATCGATAAACCGCTGCAGACGAAGCGCGATATCCGAGCGCCCCACAAACAGCTGAATGTTGCCATCCAGGGTCAGTTCCCAGGCATGGCGGGGGGTCAGATTCACCCCCAGCAACTTGTATCCCTTGGCCGCCAGCAGCGTTTCGTACTGATGGCTGGCTTCCAGCACCTTGGCGGCCTGATCATCGGGCCCGGACAACTGCATCAGGGGCTTCTTCACCCTGTCCGGGGCACTGAATACCTCACCCTTGGTGTTGACGAAGCGGTTACCGTTCCAGCGAGCCGCCACATCCTGTTCCGTGAGATAGACCTTGATCTTGTTCGGCCACTTCTTTCGTACCGAGACCTGGGCCACCCAGGGCAGAGCGTTCAGACGCGCCTGCAATTCGTTCACATCCAGCTCGAAGAAGTTGCGAAGTTCGGCACCATCCAGCACGGCAGCACGCAACTCATCGGCCTTCAAATATTCGTGTTGCCCCTGCAGCAACAGCTCGCTCATGGGCAACCGACTGGCATCCGTCAGCCAGTCTTTAACATCCAGCGCAGTCTGGTAGAGCCCCCACATGACCAGGATGAAAAATGCCACCCCGGCGATGAAGCCCCCCTTGGTGCGCCCTTGTGCCCTTGCCTCCACCCGATCGATCCCCGTAAAACGCGCCATGCCGGCCACTTGCAGACCGGTTCGCCATTATATAGGCCTCGGCTTGGCGGTCAAAATACTCATTGGGCCCTCAGGCACCGGATTTCATGCTATCCACGCTCAATTTCATCTCGCCGAGACGACGGGCCAGCGCACCGACGTTACCCGCCCCCTGGGTCAATACCAGATCCCCCTCGCCAATCAGGTCGGCCAGCACCGCGGGCACATCGTCCGGCGTTGCGACAAAGATGGGCTCCAGGGTGCCGCGGGAGCGGATGGAACGGCACAAGGCACGGCCATCGGCACCGGGAATGGGCTCCTCACCGGCGGCATAGACCTCCAGCATCACCAGCACGTCCACCTTGGAAAGCACATCCGCGAAATCTTCGTAGAGATCCCGGGTCCGGCTGTAGCGGTGCGGCTGGAACACCATCACCAGCCGCTTCTCGGGCCAGCCGGCGCGAGCGGCGTTGATGGTCACCTTCACTTCGCTCGGGTGATGACCGTAATCGTCCACCAGCATGGCCTTGCCACGGCCGGTTTCAAACTCGCCATATTGCTGGAAGCGGCGCCCCACCCCTTCAAACTTGGAAAGTGCCTGGATGATGGCCTCGTCGCCGATGCCGTCTTCGGTTGCCACCGCAATGGCGGCGGCGGCGTTGAGGGCGTTGTGGATGCCCGGCAGATTCAGGGTCACCTCCAGCTCACCCGCCCCTGCACGGCGCACCCGGAAACGGCTGCGATTGCTGGTCTGCACGAAGTCCAGCACCTGCACATCGGCATCATCGCTCAGACCGTAGGTGAGGGTGGGACGGGCGATCTCCGGCAGCATGGCGCGGATCACCGGGTCATCCACGCACACCACAGCCAGGCCGTAGAACGGCAGGTTGTGCAGGAAATCGATGAAGGTGGCCTTCAACCTGGAGAAATCGCCACCATAGGTGTCCATGTGATCCGCTTCGATATTGGTCACGATGGAGACCATGGGTTGCAGATGCAGGAAGGAGGCGTCGCTCTCGTCCGCCTCGGCAATCAGATAACGGCTGCTGCCCAGGCGGGCATTGGTGCCGGCGCTGTTGAGCAGACCGCCGATGACGAAGGTGGGGTCGCGATCCGCCTCGGCATAGATGCTCGCCACCAGACTGGTGGTGGTGGTCTTGCCGTGGGTCCCAGCGATGGCGATGCCGTGACGGAAGCGCATCAGTTCCGCCAGCATTTCGGCGCGGCGCACCACGGGAATACGCAGCTCGCGGGCAGCCAGCAGCTCGGGGTTGTCCTGCTTGATGGCGGTGGAAACCACCACCACGCTGGCACCGTCCACATGCTCGGCACTGTGACCGACAAAGATGTGTGCGCCCAAAGAGGCCAGGCGTTCAGTCACCCCGTTGCGGGCAAGATCCGAGCCGGTCACCTGATACCCTTCATTGGCAAGCACTTCCGCAATACCGCCCATACCGGCGCCACCGATGCCGATGAAGTGGATGCGACGCACGCGGCGCATTTCGGGGATAACGGTACGCAGTTTTGCCAGTTCAACCTTGGTCATAGTTCTTTCTCAATTCGCGGCCACAGGCCATTTTCATTCGGCGACATTCATCAGTTCGAAGACAGAAGCGGGGCCTTGGCGGCACATCTTGGCCTTCCATCTCGTTTGGCTCAGCCGGTGGCGAGCCGTTTGCACTCATCGGCAACCCGTTCGGCGGCATCGATGATGGCGACCCGGCGCGCGGCCTGGGCCATGTTCAACAGGGTTTCCCTGCGCCCGGCGAGCCAGGAGAGGCGCGACGCCAGCGCCGCCGGCGTCAGCTCTGACTGGGGCAGGAACTCGGCCGCACCGCCGTCGACCAGGGTCAGGGCGTTGCGGGTCTGGTGATCGTCCACCGCATGGGGCAGGGGCACGAAGATGGCGGCCACACCGGCGGCGGCCACTTCGGAGACGGTCAATGCGCCGGCGCGGCACACTACCAGGTCCGCCCAGGCATAGGCATCCGCCATGTCCTTGATAAATTCACTCACCTCGGCCTCGACCCCCAGCCCGGCATAGGAGGCAGCCACGGCCTCCCCGTTGCCCTTGCCGCACTGGTGACGCACCTCGATGGGCACACCGGCAGCTGCAACCGCAGGAGGCACCTGCTCGTTGAGGACCCGGGCCCCCAGGCTGCCACCGACCACAAGCAGGCGCAGAGGATCGCTGCTGCTGCGCAGTTGGGGATCCGGCAGCGCCACCACCTCGGGGCGCACCGGGTTGCCCACCACGGCGGTGCGGGCATTGGGGGCGAAGGCACCGGGGAAGGCCATCAGTACCCGCCTGGCGATACGGGCCAGCAGCTTGTTGGTCAGGCCGGCGGCGGCATTCTGCTCGTGCAGCAGCAGCGGAATGCCCGACAGCCAGGCGGCCACGCCACCCGGGCCGGAGGCGAAGCCCCCCATGCCCAGCACCACATCGGGCTGGATGGTCTTGAGCACCTGGCGGGCCTGCAGCACGGATTTGATGACACGGTAGGGCGCCGCGAGCAGACGCTTGATGCCGTTGCCACGCACCCCCTGGATGTCGATGAAGGAGATGGGATAACCATGGGCAGGCACCAGCTCCGCCTCCATCCGGTCGGCAGTGCCGAGCCAGTGGATGGTCCAGCCCTGGGCCTTGAGGCGATCGGCGACGGCCAGGCCGGGGAACACATGGCCCCCGGTACCACCCGCCATCACCAGTAACGTCTTGCTCACGCAACCTCCCGCACGCGCGCCTGGGCACTCGCCTGGCGCAACTCGAAATCGATACGAATCAACATGCTCACCGCCACCATCATGATGATGAGACTGGAGCCGCCATAACTGACCAGCGGCAGGGTCAGCCCCTTGGTAGGCATCATGCCGCTGGCGGCACCGACGTTGACGAAAGTCTGGAAACTGAACCAGATGCCGATGCCGATGGCCAGATAACCTTCATAGAGCCGCTCGGCCACCAGCGCCTGGTGACCCAGCTTGAGCGCCTTCACCGCCAGCGCAAAAATCAGGAAGAGTGCGCCAAGCACCCCCACGTAGCCCAGCTCTTCGCCCAGAATGGCGAACACGAAGTCGGTGTGGGCTTCCGGCAGGTACTCCATCTTCTGGATGGAGTTGCCGAGCCCCTCGCCAAACCAGCTCCCCCGACCAAAGGCCATCAGGGACTGGGTCAGCTGATAGCCGCTGCCGAAGGGATCTGCCCAGGGGTCGAGGAAAGAGGTCACCCGCCGCATCCGGTAGGGCTCCGCGATGATCAGGGTCACCACGGCGCTCACCCCCACCAGGATGAGACCGATGAACTGCACCAGCCGGGCACCGGCCAGGAACAGCATCCCGAGGGAGGTGACGAACATCACCACCACTGACCCGAGATCCGGCTGGGCCAGCAGCAGGATGGCCACCACGAACAGCACCGCCATGGGTTTCATGAAACCGATGAAGCGTTCGCGCACCTCACTCTGGCGGCGCACCAGATAGCCCGCCAGATAGACGAACAGCGCCAGCTTGCCGAACTCAGCCGGCTGCAAGTTGAAGGGGCCAAGCGGCAGCCAGCGTACCGAACCGTTGACGCTGCGGCCCACCAGCAACACCATCACCAGCAGCACGATGGCCAGCAACAACATGGGGCCGTTGTAGTGCTGCCAGCGTGCCATGGGTACCTGCAACACGAACCAGGAGATACCCAGCGCCATCACCAGGAACATGCCGTGGCGCTTCACGAACATGAAGGGATCGTTGTTGATGGCGATCCCCTCAGGAATGGAAGCTGACGCCACTATCACCAGCCCGACGCCCATCAGGGCGAGAGCCAGTACCACCAGCTGCCGATCGTAGAGACCGGCGGGGCGCGCCGGTAGCAACCAGCGCTGCAAGAATCCCGCAACCACGCGCAGGGCGTTCATAAGCCCATCACCAGTTCGGTGAAGCGATCGCCGCGCGCTTCAAAGGATTTGAACTGATCCAGGCTCGCACAGGCCGGCGCCAGCAGCACCCAGTCACCGGGCCTGGCATCGACCGCCGCCTTGGCGACAGCAGCGTCAAGATCGGCAACCCGCTCGGTCTGTTCGCCCAGGGCCAGCAGCACCTCGGCATCCTGACCAAAGCAGTACATGTGATCGATCTGGCTGCCGAGCAGCGCCTGCACCGGGCCGAAGTCCTGCCCCTTGCCCTGGCCACCGGCCAGCAGCAGCAGGCGGCCCTTTACCGCTTCACGCACCCCGGCCACGGCGGCCAGGGTCGCCCCCACGTTGGTGGCCTTGGAGTCGTTGATCCAGCGCACCCCATTTACCTCCCGCACGAAGCGGGCACGGTGAGGCAGGCCTTCAAAGCGGCGCAGCACGGCAAGTTGTGCCTCGCGAGGAATACCCACCGCATCGCACAGGGCCATGGCGGCCAGCGCGTTGGCCTGGTTGTGGGCACCCACTATCTTCATCTCGTCCACCGCCAGGAGCGGCTCGCCGTGCAAAGTCAGCCAGTGACGGCCCTCCAGCTCGCAGCGACCGTAGCCGTTGCAGTCGAGGCCGAAACTCTGCCAAACCTGACCCACATCGGGCAGGGTCTGGGGATCGTCGCGATTGATCAGGATGTGCTGGGAGTGCTGATGGATCTCCATCTTGGCGGCGCGGTAATCCGCCATGCCGGCATAGCGATCCATATGATCTTCACTGAGGTTCAAGACCACGGAGGCGGCGGCCCGCAGGCTGTAGGTGGTCTCGAGCTGGAAGCTGGAGAGCTCCAGCACGCAGAGATCCATGGGCTGCTTGAGGAGCGACAGCGCCGGGGTGCCGATATTGCCCCCCACACCGACCTTGAGCCCCGCCTCGGCGATCATCTCACCCACTAGCGTGGTGACCGTGCTCTTGCCGTTGGAACCGGTGATGGCGATGACGGGCGTCTGGGTTTCACGCACGAACAGTTCGATGTCACCGACGATGCGCACCCCGAACTCGGCGGCGGCCTTCAACTCCGGGGTCGCCAGGGCGATGCCCGGGCTCGCCACTATCATGTGCGCCTGCTTGAGCCGCTCCGCGTCCAGCCCGTGGATGAGCTCCACCTCGGGGGGCAGCTCGTCCTTGCCCGGCGGATTGGCACGGGTGTCCATCACCAGCGGCGTGACGCCGCGGTCGAGGAAGTAATCGACGCAGGAGAGTCCGGTTTTGCCGAGTCCGATGATGATGACCATGGCTTACCTCACCTTCAGGGTGGCGAGGCCAAGCAGCACCAGCATGAGGGTGATGATCCAGAAGCGCACGATGACGCGCGGCTCCGGCCAGCCCTTCTTCTCATAGTGGTGATGGATGGGGGCCATGCGGAAGATCCGCACGCCGCGCAGTTTGTAGGATCCGACCTGCAGGATCACCGAGACGGTCTCCATCACGAAGACGCCCCCCATGATCACCAGCAGGAACTCCTGGCGCACCAGCACGGCTATGGTACCGAGCGCGCCGCCCAGGGCCAGGGAACCCACGTCCCCCATGAAGACCTGGGCCGGGTAGGTGTTGAACCAGAGGAAACCCAGACCCGCGCCCACGATGGCGGTACAGACGATCACCAGTTCGGAGGTGTAGGGCACGTAGGGAATGTGCAGGTAGTTCGCGAAGTTGACGTTGCCGGTCGCCCAGGCGATCAGGGCGAAGCCCCCCGCCACCATCACGGTGGGCATGATGGCGAGGCCATCCAGGCCATCGGTCAGGTTGACCGCGTTGGAAGTACCGACGATGACGAAGTAGGTCAGCAGGATGAACATCAGGCCGAGCTGGGGCATCACATCCTTGAGGAAGGGGACCACCAGCTGGGTCTGACCATCGTGGGTGGCCGTGGCGTAGAGGAAGACTGCCACACCCAGCGCGACCGCGGACTGCCAGAAGTACTTCCAGCGGGCGATGAGGCCGTCGGTGTTCTTGCGCACCACCTTGAGATAGTCATCGGCAAAACCGATGGCGCCATAGGCCCCCAGCACGAACAGCACCAGCCAGACATAGGGGTTGTCGAGGCGGCACCAGAGCAGCACAGAAGTGAAAATGGCTGCAATGATCATCAGGCCGCCCATGGTCGGGGTGCCCTTCTTGCTGAGATGGGATTCGGGACCGTCGTTGCGGATCACCTGGCCGAACTTCATGATCTGCAGGCGACGGATGAGGCGCGGCCCCATCCAGAGCGCCACCACCAGACCGGTGATGATCGACAGGATGGCGCGAAACGTCAGGTAGGAGAAGACGTTGAAGAAGGTGAAGTGCGGGGTGAGCAGTTCCGCCAGCCAGACTAGCATGTGGCTGACTCCTGATGGCCCTTGACCATCTCGACGATATCTTCCATGCGGGAGCCACGGGCGCCCTTGACCAGAATCGAAATTTCCTGATGTGTCTTTATCATTTGCGCAAGCACTTCAAACAACGACGCCTTGTTATCGAAATGTCGGCCAGCCGCGGCATCTGCGGTGTGGCGACTCTGTTCCCCTACGGTCAGCACGGCATCGAGGCCCTGCTCACGGGCGTGGTGTCCGACCCGGGCATGCTGCGCGGCGGACTCCTCACCCAACTCTTTCATGTCACCGAATACCAGCACCTTGTAGCCGTTCATGGCGGTCAGGGCATCGATACCCGCCAGCACGGACTCCACGCTGGCGTTGTAGGTGTCATCCACCAGGGTGAGGCCACCCCAGCGTTGCACGCAGAAACGGCCCTTGACCGGCGCCATCTGCTCCAGCCCCGCCTTGACGGACGCAAGCGATGCACCCAGGGCCAGGGTCCCGGCGGCAGCAGCCAGGGCGTTGGCCACGTTGTGGCGGCCCGGAATGGCCAGGGTCAGGTTCACCTCTCCCTGGGGCGTCACCATCACGAACCCGGCACAACCCTGCTCGTTGAGCACGATGTCGCGGGCGTGGAACGGCTGACGCTGATCCTCGAGGGAGAAGGCGCAGTGGATGCCCTTTTCACGCCACTTCGGCCAGAACTCGTTGTCGGCATTGACGATGGCGGTGCCGCCCTCGCCTAACCCTTCGAAGATTTCGCTCTTGGCATGGAACACCCCTTCCAGGGAGCCAAAGCCTTCCAGGTGCGCGGCAGCGACGTTGTTGATGATGGCGGCGTCGGGTCTGGCGAGCGACGTGGTCCAGGCGATCTCGCCCGGGTGGTTGGCTCCCAGCTCCATCACCGCGAACTGGTGTTGCGGCTCGAGGCGCAGCAGGGTCAGCGGCACCCCCACCTCGTTGTTGAAGTTGCCGGCGGTGGCCAGCACCTCCCCTTCACAACGCAGGATGGCCGTCGCCATCTCCTTCACCGTGGTTTTGCCACAGCTGCCGGTGATGGCGAGCACTTTCGGATTGATGCGCTCGCGCACCAGCCTGCCCAGACGCCCAAGCCCCTTGAGGGTGTCGCCCACCACCAGTTGTGGAATGGCCAGCGGCAATTCGCGCTCCACCAGCAGGGCACTGGCGCCGGCGGCAACCGCCTGGTCGCAGAAATCGTGGGCGTCGAAACGCTCGCCGCGCAGGGCCACGAACAGCGCCCCCGCGCCCAGGGTACGGGTGTCGGTGCTGACCGCCGTGATCTCATGGTCGCCCCCGATCAGACGGGCATCGAGCACCTGCGCCAGGTCGGCAAGCCTGAGGGTCATCATTTGAATGACTCCATTAATGTGTGCAAGGCGGCTGCGACGGTTTCCCGATCGCTGTAGTGCCGCTTGTCGGTTCCAATGATCTGATAATCCTCGTGGCCTTTGCCGGCCACCAGGATGATGTCCTCTTTGCTCGCTTGACTCAGTGCCAGCTGGATTGCCTTGGTCCTGTCGTGCTCAATCTGCACGGCGCCGGGATCGCGAAGACCCGCCACCATGTCGGCCATGATCCGGGCCGGCTCCTCGGTACGGGGATTGTCGTCGGTCAGGATCACGCAGTCCGCATGCTGCTCCGCCATGGCAGCCATCATGGGACGCTTGCCGCGATCCCTGTCGCCGCCGCATCCCACCAGGCACCAGAGCCGGCCGTGACAGTGCACCCGCAGGGCCTGCAATGCCTTCTCCAGCGCATCCGGGGTGTGGGCGTAATCGACCACGGCGAGCGGCGCATCGCCACCGCCGAAGCACTCCATGCGACCGGTCACCGGTTGCAGTCTGGGGGCCGTCGCCAGCAGGTCATCGAAGTCGTAGCCGAGCACCAGCATGGCGCCCATGGCGCCCAGCACGTTGCTGACGTTGAAGCGGCCGAGCAAGGGGGCGGATAATACACCATTCCCCCAGCTGGAGTTAATGCGCGTATCAAAACCTTGTTGGTGGAAATGGGGATCCTGCGCCGTCAGTTGTCGTCCGGCATGGTTTTCAATCGGACCATGAACCCCGAAGGCCACCGCACCGGGATAGGTCGCCAACCATTGCCGTCCCAGATGGTCATCGGCGTTGATGACGGCGCAAGGCTCATCCACCAGCTTCAGCAGCTCCTCCTTGGCGGCGGCATAGGCCTCCATGGTGCCGTGATAGTCCAGATGATCCCGGCTCAGGTTGGTGAAGACTACCGCGGCAAACGGCAGGGCCGCCACGCGATGCTGCACCAGACCGTGGCTGGAGACCTCCATCGCCACCAGATCGGCCCCCTGCTGCTGCAAGGCGGCCAGATTGGCCTGCACCTGGACCGCGCTGCCCGTGGTGTTCTCTGCTTCGATGAGCTCGCCAAACAGACCGTTGCCTATGGTGCCCATGACCCCGGCCTTGCCCCCCAGCAGGGTGCGCCAGTTGGCCACCAGCAGGGCCGTGGTGCTTTTGCCGTTGGTGCCCGTGATGCCCACCAGTTGCAGCTTTTGCGCAGGGTGACCGTAGAAATGACCGGCCAGCTCGGAGAGACGAGCGGGAAGATCCCTCATGCCGATGCAGGGGATCTGGGTCGCCGGAGGGACGAATTCTCCGTCCTCCTCAAACAGCACGGCGGTCGCTCCCTGAGCCACCGCCTGTTCGATGAAGCGCCTGCCATCCACCTGATGGCCACGAATCGCCACGAAGAGCGAGCCGGGACCGACCCGCCGGCTGTCGAGCTGGAGATCGGTGAGGGAAAGCGCCGGGGCATCGATGCCGAAGCGGCTCATCAGTTGATCAAGTGTGCGGGGCGGCATGGGAAGCCTCCGAAAATGCGGGGATGCGGGCGCTCGTACACGCCATGGAAAATGCCCCGACAGCAGCGGGGCCGATGGAAAAAGCCGGATGCCCGTCAAGTACGCGGTGCGCCATTGTTGGCCTCCGTGCGGGCAAGCTTGGCGGGTACCTCGGGCGGGATCGCATCGGGACGGATGTTGAAGAGCTGCAACACGCCTCCCATGGCCTCCGCAAAGGGCGGGGTCGCCACGGCACCGCCGTAGTAGGCATCCCCCTTGGGCTCGTTGATCACCACCACCATGACGAAACGGGGATTGCTGGCCGGCGCGAAACCGGCAAACCAGGCCATGTAGTCCTTGCCATAGCCCCCAGCCACGGCCACCTTGGCGGTACCACTCTTGCCACCGACCCGATAACCGGGGATCTGGGCCTTGGGAATGGCATTGCTGACCACGTACTCCAGCGCCTGCAACATGGCAGCGGCGTTGTTGTGATCGATGACCTGCTCACCCTTGGGCGGCTTGGTCACCTTGATGATGGAGAGCGGAACCCGCTTGCCCTTGTTGGCCAGGGTGGCGTAGGCGGAGGCCAGCTGCAGCGGGGTCACTCGCAGACCATAACCGAACGACAGGGTGGCTCGCTCGATGTCGGACCAGCGGCGACGCTGGGGCAGCATGCCGCTGCTCTCCCCCATCAGGCCGCTGCCGGTGTCCATGCCGAAGCCCACCATGCTCAGGGTGTTGATCATCTCCTGGGCCGGCATCCGCAGCGCGATGCGCGACATGCCGATGTTGGAGGAGTAGCGCAGGATGTCGTACAGGTTGGTCGCCTTGTGGATACTCACGTCACGGATCTGCTTGGCCCCGATGAAGAGGGGGCCGCCCGGGATGAAGTCCTTCCAGCTGGTGACACCGGCTTGCAAGGCACTAAGCAAAATCAATGGCTTGACCGTGGAACCCGGCTCATAGGTATCGGTCACCACCCGGTTTCGCACCCGGAAACTCTGGTACTGGCCGCGGTTGTTCGGGTTGTAGGAGGGGGTGTTGACCATGGCGAGCACCTCGCCGGTCTTCACATCCAGCATCACCATGGAGCCGGAGGTGGCCTTGTTCTCGTCGGTGGCCCGTTTGAGGGCGCGATAGGCCAGCGCCTGCACCCGCTGATCGATGCTCAGTTGCAGATCGTTGGCGTGCTTGCCCTCTTTCACCAGGCCCAGGCGCTCGATGACGCGGCCCTGCCTGTCCTTGCGCACCCTCATCTCGCCAGGGGTTGCGGTCAGCCACTCGTTGTAGCTGCGCTCAATCCCCTCGATGCCGCTGCCATCGATGTTGGTCACCCCCACCAGGTGGGAGCTTATCTCGCCGGTCGGGTAGAAACGGCGCGCCTCGGGGCGCAGATAGATGCCCCCCAGCTTCAACCCCTTGATGTACTCGGCCACCGCAGGCGTCACCTGCCGCTGCAGATAGACGAAGCGCTTGCTCGGGTTGGCGATGCGATGCTTGAGGGTGTTGATGTCGAGCTTGAGCACGGCGGAGAGTGCCAGCCAGGCACGCTCGTTGTGGATGGCACCGGACTCGTGCACCGTCTTGGGATCAGCCCAGACCGCTTCGACCGGCACGGATACCGCCAACTGTTCGCCATTGCGGTCCGTGATCATGCCGCGCACCGCCTGGGTGGAGGTGGTGCGCAGGGAGCGCATGTCCCCCTCCTGGCGCAGTCTGTCCGGATCGATCACCTGGATCCAGGCCAGCCGCAGGATCAGCCCCGCAAACGCGATGCCGATGAAGAAAACCAGGGTCCGAAAGCGCCACGGGTAGAGTGAGGGTGCTTTCGCCTTGGCTTTGTCCTTTGCCGGAGCCTTGGTGGCGGCCTTGCGTGTCATGGTTGTGTAATTACCTTTTCAGTGGTCACCAGGGGACGAGCCATCTGCAACTTGTCCATGGCCAGACTCGCCACCCGGGAGTGCTCAGCCAATGTGCCCTGTTCCAGCAAGAGGTGGCGCCACTCGATGTTGAGCCTGTCCTCCTCCGCCATCAGATCGTTCTGCTTGGCCGTCAGACCCCGGGTCATGTTGGTCACCAGGATCACCGCAAAGGCGGTGACCAGCACGGCGACGGTCAACAGGACCTGCAACTTGTGGCGCCAGAGATCCGCAACGATCTCCCTGGCGAGGTGAACGCGCACGTCGCTCATCGTTTACTCCGCAAGACGCTCTGCGACCCGCAGCACCGAGCTGCGGGACCGGGTGTTTTCATTGACCTCGTGGTCGGAAGGCTTGAGCGCCTTGCCGATCGACTTCAGCTTGCGACCACCGGCAAGCTGGGCTTCGGTCAGGGGGATGCCGTGGGGTACTTCCGGACCTTTCTCATGCTTGCGAATAAAATGCTTCACCAGCCGATCTTCCAGAGAGTGGAAGCTGATGACGGAGAGACGGCCGTGAGGAGCCAGCACGTCCAGCGCGCCGTTGAGGGCGGTTTCGATCTCGTCCAGCTCGCTGTTGATATAGATGCGGATGGCCTGGAAGCTGCGGGTCGCCGCGTGCTTGCCCTTCTCCTTGCTCGGGTTGACCCGGGCAATCATCTCCGCCAGCTGGCGGGTGCGTACATAGGGCTCGGTCACCCGGTCGTGCACGATGGCGCGAGCAATCTTCTTGGCGAAGCGCTCCTCACCGAAGGTTTTCAGCACCCAGGCGATGTCGTCCACATCGGCACGGGCCAGCCACTCGGCGGCACTCTGACCGGAGGTGGGATCCATCCTCATGTCGAGCGGGCCGTCCTTCATGAAGCTGAAGCCACGCTCGGCATCGTCAAGCTGGGGGGAGGAGACACCGAGATCCAGCAGGAAACCATCGACCTTGCCCAGCAGGCCGCGCTCTGTCAGATAGCGGGTGATGCCGGAGAAGGGACCGTGCACGATCTCGAAACGGGGATCCTGGATCTTGGCCGCCTCGGCAATGGCCTGGGGATCCCGGTCGATGGCGATCAGACGGCCATTGGGGCCCAGATGCTGGAGAATGAGACGAGAGTGACCACCCCGGCCAAAGGTACCGTCGACGTAGATACCGTCCGGCTTGATGGCCAGCCCTTCGACGGCTTCGTGCAACAGCACTGTGATGTGTTCAGCGGCTTGGGTCATTTATAAAGAAAAATCCTGTAGTCGTGGTGAACTTGCCCAGTCGTCCTCGGGCAGGCCCAGGATGTCGTCGTTGATCTGTTGTTGCCAGCGGGCTTCATCCCACAGCTCGAATTTGTTGAGCTGACCCACCAGCATGACTTTCTTGTCCAGCCCGGCATGGCTGCGCAGCGGCTGGCTGAGCAGCAGACGGCCATTGCCATCCAGTTCGCATTCGGCCGCGTGGCCGAGCAGCAGACGCTGCAGGCGGCGTTCCGCCGGGTTGGTGCTGGAAAGGGTCTTCAGCTTGCGCTCCACCTCTTCCCATTCATTCAGGGGATAAAGCAGCAGACAGGGATGGGCGATGTCGATGGTGCAGACCAGCTGGCCGTCGCATTCGTCGCGCAGCCAATCACGAAATTTGGTCGGAATCGCCAACCGCCCCTTGCTGTCCAGGCTGATGGCGTGAGCGCCACGCAACAAATTGCAGTCCCCGAAGGTGAGTTATGGGGGCTAGATGCCCAATAAAACCACTTTGATCCACTTTTCTCCACCATGAAGTTTAAGGACGAGCAGGGGGCTTTTCAAGCAAGGATCTCGGGCATGGGGAACATATTGACGCAGCGTGATGGGACTACCGATTAAATGAATTGATTTTCCACAAGTTATTCATGGGGGAATTAAATCATCCCGGCGAAGTGTGCCTCGTAATTAATCGATTTCACGGGGAAATGATGAAACGGAACAGCACGACGGCGCACAGGATAATGCTGACGCCCACCACGGGATAGATGATGTATCCATCCCCTACCCGACGGGCTCGCAGCACCACCAGCTGGCAGAGCAGCAGGTTATAGACGATGAGAAGAAAAGTCAGCAGTAGATTGGCGCCCAATGTCAGCTCGTCGGCATACATGATATAGAGCCACATCAAACCAAAATTAACGAGGATCAGATAAAGCAGAAATTTCTGAATCGCCCTGCCCGCCTTTGGGGTCTTTTTTACTCGTGTTATCATGCTTATCACGTCCTGGATACCACATGAACAGTCGACAGATATTGTCAAAAACTGTTGAGATACATCGTGTTTTTATCATTTTCCCGCCAGGCTCTGTCCGCTGTTGCCAAAATATCCCTGCGCCTTCTCCCCGGGCTCTCGCTACTGAGCAGTGCCGTTTGTTACTCCTATGATCATTATCACTGGCAGGCGGGTTTTCCTACCCCCGTTGTCGGCCCGGGTGCCGAACTGGTCAACGAGCAGACCCGCTTTCTGCTGCGCCAGCGCAGCCACCTGCAAACGAGGCTCGCCGAGTCCCAGCCCATGATCCGCTGGGTCACGGAGCAGGTTCAGACGCGAAAACTCCCGCCCATGCTGGCACTGCTGCCCCTGATCGAGAGCAGCTACCGGCTTGACGTGATCTCCTCGGCGGGCGCCGCCGGGCCCTGGCAGTTGATGCCGGATACCGCAGCCCGCTTCTCCGTCCCCATGACAAACGGCTTCGATGGCCGCTACTCCCTGCCATTGGCGACGGAGGCGGCGCTCTCCTACCTCGGCTGGCTGCATCAATTCTTCGGGCAGGACTGGTTGCTGGCACTGGCTGCCTACAACGCGGGAGAGGGAAGAGTACTGAAGGCGGTGCTCAACGGCGGGACACGCAATGTGTGGGAGTTGCAATTGCCAACCGAAACTCGCCTCTATGTGGCGCGCTTCCTCGCGCTCTCCCAATTGCTGGATAGAGCGGCGCAGCACGGGTTTGTCCTGCCGCCCTGGCAGGCGGGAGAAAATATCCGGGTATGGCGGCAGCCGGGGGGCTGCTCATTGCTGGAGTGGGCCATGGAACGGGGGGTTGCCATGAACGAGGCAAGCCGGTGGAATCCCGCCTGGCGATTGCCCGATCCCCGGGAGGTGAGTGACTGCCCCATCATTTATGGCGGGGGCAAGGCCCCTCCTGCCCCGCGTCATCAAGAGACA
Source organism: Aeromonas sp. 62-46 (assembly GCF_001898585.1). NCBI lineage: Bacteria > Pseudomonadati > Pseudomonadota > Gammaproteobacteria > Aeromonadales > Aeromonadaceae > Aeromonas > Aeromonas sp. 62-46. The sequence continues at coordinate 40,458 of NZ_MKUI01000051.1, forward strand.
CGCCCGCAGCTGGTGCGGGCCGTGTCCCTGGAAAGCCTGCACGATCCCCTGCTGTTGCTGCCTGCACGGGGACTGGACATGGGGCGGGGAGGCCTCACTCTTGAGCGGTTGCCGGATCCACTGGGATTGGAGCAGGCTCGCCCTCTGCTGGCGCCATGAAACAGTGGCGCCAGTGGCTCAGAACAGGCGCGAGATCCACCGAGTCAGGATCGACCCATCGCGCGCCGTAGAAGCTGAGGTACTGGCCTATGGCCCTGCGATGGGTGATATGACAGGCCAGCACGATCCGCGGTGACAACGACAGGCTGACGTTATCGGGCAAGGTAAAACGGGCGGGGGCGAGGAAACCGACCCCACCCGGTCCGATATCCTTGATCACCGCCCGTCCGATGCGCTTGTCGAACAGCAGGCCGGAAACCATGAGCCGGGCCGCGATGCCGCAACTCTGGGATTCCAGGGGCGTGGTCCCGTCATGGAGATACCAGCGCGGCAGTTTGCGCCTGGGATCCTTGAACGGTGTCACGGGGGGCAGATCGGCATCAGGGGTTTCCATGGGCAACGGCGTCCTTGGCTGTCCGGGTGGCGGCTTGGGTTTGGGCACTGAACAGCTGCTCCAGGCTCTTTTCCGCCTGGGTCGTCATCACCAGCAACTCGATGCGGCGGTTCTGGCTGCCTTTGGGATCGGCGGTGTTGTCCAGCATGGTATCCGACATGGCGACCACCTGACCCACTCGCTCGGGGGGCATGCCGCCAGCAAGCAGGACACGCCTCGCCATCATGGCGCGATCGGAGGAGAGCTCCCAGTTGCTGTAGTTGTCACCGGCAAAGGGGGTGCTGTCGGTGTGGCCCGAGATCATGACCCGGTTCTCCACTCGCTGGAAGACAGGGGCCAGTGCCATCAGCAGGTGGCGGAAATAGGGGCTGATCCGCGCACTGCCCCGGCTGTACATCTCGCGCTCGTCATCGTCGCGGATCAGGATCCGCAGACCCTGGGGCACCAGTTGCAGCTCGAGGTTGTTTCTGGCCTGCATCTGATCCGCCATGGATCCGATGAAACCGGCCAACTGCGCCATCTGCTTCTCTCCCTCAATCTTGCCCGCCAGCAGGCTCTCATAGCCTCCCTTGGCGCCATCGGTAAAGATGCTGCGATCCCGCTCCATATGTCTGGGCATGCGCTGCCCCTCCTCCACGAACTGGGGACTCAACTCCTCCAGTACCGAGGGGTTGCCGCCAAGATCCACCGGATAGGGGCTGTTGCTGATGTCGAACGGGTTTGCCTCGCTGTCCATGATGCTGTAGTCGCGCAGACGGCTGGCCACCACATCACGCTCCTCCTGGCTGGAGACGGCCAGGATCCAGAGCACCATGAAGAAGGCCATCATGGCCAGGGTGAAGTCGGCGAAGGCCACCTTCCATGCACCGCCCCCCTTGGGAGCGCTGCTGCGCCGCTGCTGGCGCTTGATGACGATCTGCTCGTGGTTGCGCATCACATGGCCCTGTTGGTCACCCAGTCTTCCAGTTCGAGGAAGCTGGGTTTCACGTCAGGCTCCAGCATCTTGCGGCCGGAATCGACGGAGAGCAGCGGCGTCTTGCCCCGCAGCTGGGCGATCAGGATCGACTTGATGCACATCAGCATGCCGATGCGGCGCTTGACCATCTCCTCCATGGCATTGCTGATGGGCTCCAGCAGGCAATAACAGAGGAAGATGCCGATGAAGGTGCCCACCAGGGCGGCCGCCACGTGTACGCCTATGTTGCTGAGGGGGCCGTCGAGCTGCTGCATGGTGATGATGATCCCCATCACCGCCGCCAGGATCCCGAAGCCGGGGCAGGCCTCCCCGGTCTTGTGCAGCGCATGGGCGGGCTTGAGCATGTCCTCCTCGATGGCCATGATCTCCTGCTCCAGTATGGTGTCGAGCTCATGGGGCGTGATCTTGCCCATGCCTAGCAGACGCAGGTTGTCGATGATGAAGCCCAGCAGTTGCGGATCTTCCGATACCTGGGGATACATGAGGAAGACGGAGCTCTGCTGCGGATTCTCCACGTGCTCGTCCAGCGCCTTCATCCCCTTGTTGCGGGTCTCTTCCAGCAGTTGGTGCATCAGGGTCAGCAGTTCGCGATAGATCTCCTTCTCGTCCTTGTTGGACTTGAAGCAAAGCTTCATCTGGCGCCACATTTCATGCATCACCTCCTTGGAATTGCCAAGGAACATGGAACCGACCGCCGCCCCTATGATGATGATGAGTTCGGCAGGCTGCCACAGGGCGATGGGGCGCCCCCCGGCCATCATGAAGCCGCCGATCACACATACGAAAATGACACCAAGACCAATCTGTTTTTGCATGGATGCTCCCGCAGAAATCAACAAGACTCCCCCCGCGGGGAGAGGCATAACTATATGGAGTCGACCAATCGCTGCTTGAGCTGAAGGACGCACTGCTTGTGGAGCTGGCACACCCGCGACTCGGTCAACCCGAGCACCAGTGCAATCTCCTTCATGTTCAATTCCTGCTGGTAATAGAGGGAAAGCAGCAGCTGTTCACGCTTGTCCAGGGTGCCGAGCACCTTGCCAAGGGTCATGGCCAGATCCTGATCGTCAGACTCGGATGCGGGCGCCCTGCCTCCGTTCTCCAGCCACTCCTCCAGACTCTGCAACGCCTCGGCCTGGCTCGCATAGGCGAGCTGGCGCACCTCCTCGACGGTGCAGGAAAGCGCCTGTGCCAGCTCCTGCTCGGTCGGGTTGCGCCCCAGACGGTTGAACAGCTCCCGCTGTACCTGGTTGTGACCGTGCACCTGCTGGCGCAGCTGACGGGGGCGCCAGTCGAGGCGCCGCAGCTCGTCCAGCATGGCTCCCCGCACCCGCTTGAAGGCATAGCTCTCGAACTGGGCATCCGGTTCACCCCCATAGCGACGCCAGGCTTCCAGCAGCCCCATCATGCCGACCTGCTCCATGTCCTCCTGATCGAAGCTGGCGCTCACCTGACTGCGCAGGTGAGTGGCTGCCCGCTTCACCAGAGGCAGATAACGGCTCAGGATCACCTGCTCACCGGTGCGGGGAGCGGAGGCGGTCAGTTCGCAGGGAGTATCCCAACCAGCGTCCATCATGTTCGCTACTGCACCAGGACCTTGGTGACCAGCACTTCATCCAGATAAGGCTTGTAGCCATACCCCTCCAGGGTTCCCACCAGTTTGCCGAGCAGAGAGGTCTGCAGGGCCGAGATGTTCTGCAGCTCCTGCTTCACCGCCTCATGGGAGCGATGGCTGAAATATTGCACCATGGCATTGCGGATCAGGGGGGTCAGCTCGTTGAGCGTCTCCAGCTGCTGGGGATTGTGGGTGACCAGCGCCAGCTCCAGCACCAGATAGTGGGGCTCCCTGTCTCCCTCCAGGCTGATGACGAAACGCTCCATCGGTTTGAACAGCGGCGTCTTGCTCAGCTCGGGCTTGGCTTCTGCCAGGCCCAGCCAGACGGCAACCGTATCCCGCTTGAGATAGGCGCCATAGGCCAGCGCCGCCAGCAGGCACAGCGCCATCATTATCACCATCAACCACTTCATGACACGCCGCATAATTTGAAATCACTCTCGCTATTGCCAGATCTTGAAATGTCACACCAGGGTGTTGAGCCAATCCTGGCCAGCACTGCCCGATGCGTCCTGTTCTTCCTGCCACTGTCGTCGACCTGCCAGGATCTTCTCCTGCTGCCAGCGATCCCCCCGCTCCTGCTCTCCCCCCTGGCCCACGTTCACCTCGACACCACCAGCATGATGGGGAGCCAAACTCATGCGAAGCCGCTCCATCGACTGGATCAGGGCTTCACGCACCGCCGGGTTGGTCACGTTGAGCTGCACGTTGAGCCGATCCCCTTCCATCCTCACGGTCAGTTCGAGGCGACCCAGCTCTGGGGGATCGAGGCGGATATGGGCTTGCTTGATGCTATGGTTTACCTGCAGCTCGACCCTGTCTTTGAGCACATCGACCAGCTGCTGGCCCCACTGGGCCTCGCTTGCGGCAAGACGCGCCGGTGCCCACTGGTATTCCGCAGGCCTGGCGGCAGAGAGCGCGGGCGACAACCCCGCCATTGCCTTGAATTCGGTGACGCTGACCTCCCGCTCCGGGGCGGGCTCCCCGGGAAGAGGCACCACCACTGCCGCACTCCGGGTCGCAGGCTGCTCGCCCTGGGTGGTTGGCTGGAGCATTCGCATGGCCAGCTCCCCGGCGGGTTGAGGGAGGCTCTCTTTGCCAACGGAAAGCGGCGGCACCGGCATCCGCTCCCCTTCCATTCGCTCGAACCCGCTGAGGGCGCGCAGCACAGGCGAGGAGGCGGGTTGCACCTCCCCGACGGGGGCAAGGCCGCCATTCGATGACAAACGGGCAGGAGGAAGACGTCCCTCCTCCTGTCGGACAAAAGGTGGTGGCATCTGGTTGAAGGCGGCGAGTTGCTCTGCGACATCCGCAGCCACTTCGACGCTTTCCGCCTGCTCCGTCTCGTCGACGGGGGCGGAAGGGGCGGTGGACGGAGGAAGCATCGCCTCCTGCGGAAGATCCAGAGGCTGGTACTCTTCCCCCTGACCGTCAGGCTGGCGGGAGAGGCGGGTAAAACCACCGGATGGGGAAGCGGGCAGTGTCTCTGCCACGGGGAGAGGGATCATGCCCATGTCTGCGCCTCGTCGTAGGCCTGCAATCCTTCCCGCTTGCGGGAGAGGCTGTCCCACTCCTGCTTGCGCAGCGCCGTTTCCTGCTCACAGAGCGCGAAGGCTTCCCGATGCCAGTGGCGCACCTGATCCCGGGCCGGCATCAGGGATTGCCACAATGCAGGCTGACTGTTCAGATGCGCCACCAGCTGGGCCAGACGCTGGTCCGCCAGCCGCACCGCATCCCACTGTCCGGCGCGGGCCTGCTGCAAGATAAGACGCCCGAGCCCCAGGAGCTGGCGCTGACGGGTCTCGCGTTCCGCACCGGGGGGCACGGCTCCTGTCATGGACATGATGATGGCCTCAAAATAGGACGACCTTGCGGGCAAGCAAGGAGCAGGCCAAATATATAAACATTATATTTCAATACGTTAGTTCCGACCTTTGCCCCATGAGGAAGGTGGATTTCCGCATCAACGGGGATGGCGGGCCATCGCTTCCCAACCCTCTTTCAGCTCCAGCAGGATGCGACGCACCTCTGCAAAGCCCGCGACATCGTTGCCCACACTGATCTCGAACAGCCGCTGGCCGCAGTAGTCGTACAGACGGTGCAGGTTGCTGGCCAGCTCCCCGCCCTTGTCCATGTCGAGGGCACTGTCGAGCCCTCCCAGGATCTGCAGACACTTGTTGATGGACTGCCCCTTGCGCTCGTACTGCCTGGCCAGAATGTGGCCCTCGGCCCTGGCTATTTCGTCGAGCAGGCCATCCATCAACATCAGCACCAGCTGGTGCGGATCGGCGCTCGCGGCCTTGGCCTGGGTGGCGGCGAACTGGTAGGCGTCATAGCCTTCTTGGGGTTCAAACATGAAAAACTCGCTTATTCAAAGTGTTACGGGCTAGCCGTCTCACAAGCCGCCCATGGTCTGCAACATCTGGTTCATGGTGGTGAACTGATTGAGGTAGCGCTTATACGCGGAATCCATGCGCCGATCCAGCGCCTCCATCCGCTCATTCACCCGCTTCTCGTTCGCTTCAAGACCTGTCTTGCGTCCCTTGAGTGCACCGTCCCGCTTGGTATAGGGGTCCAGGGCATTACTCATCCGCTTGAGCAGACCATCGTCGCCCATGAGTGCCTTGCCGAGCAGCTCGGGATCCTTCTCCAGCGCCTTGTTGAAGTCGGTCTCGTTGAAGGAGAGCTTGCCCGCCTTGTCGGTCTTGATCCCCAGGCTCCCCAGAGTCAGATCATCGGGCAACTCCCGCACGCTGCGGGCAATCACGCTCTTGAGGCTGCGTACCCCGCTGTCGGAGGAGAGGGCTCCCGGCGCCTTGGGATCGCTGGAGGTCATCTTGGCCAGCTCATCCACCAGCTCGTTGTAACTGTCGACAAACTTCTTGAGGGAGCCGGTAACCGCCTCCTTGTCCTGATCCACCGTGACCAGCAGCGGAGCGTCATCCGCCTTTTGCGCCTTGGTCAGCTGGAACGTCAGGCCATCCACCACGTTCTCTATCTTGTTGCTGGCAGAGGTGATGGTGAGAGGGTTGTCCCCCCCCATGCGCAGCTTGGCGTCCTGCGCCTGGGTGATGTCCGTCTTGCCGGCCATCGCCACCCCGAGGGCATTGGCACCATCCCCGCTGTACCCCAGGGTGATGGCGTTCTCCACGCCGCTCTCCTTGCTGGTCAGTACCATGCTGACCTTGCCGTCGGTACGTACCAGGGTCGCCTTCACCCCCGGGTTGTCCTTGGCATTGTTGATCTGGGAGACCAGATCCTTGACGGTGGCGCCAGCCGGGAGGGAGGCCAGGTCGATGTCCAGGGTCTTGCCCTTGACGGTCAGGGAGAAGACGCCGTCTGCCGGCAGCGGTGCCGTGTCACTGTCAAGCTGCAAGCCGACCTGATGGGACTGGGCAAGCTGCTCCACGAAGAAGCTGTACTGACCCGAGCTGGCCTTGCCATTGCTCGTCACCGTCATGAGCCCTTCCTGGGACAGGGTGGCCTTCTGAGCCTGCAGGCTGCTCGCCTTGTTCAGATCCTTGAGCAGGGTCTGGAAACTCGACAGCTTGGTGGTGAGGCTGCTGATGGCGCTCTGCTGAGCCTTGACGCTGTCCAGCTGCTTCTTCAGCAACTTGTCCATGTTCTGGCGCTCGACGGCTACCAGTTGCATCGCCGTGCTGGCCGGATCTATTTGCATCTTTATCCCCTTATTCGGTGGCATGCCTGTTGGAAAAGACCGGCTCGGCCCTTTCCAACCGGCAAGCGGTTGTCAAACAAGAGCCGCCCCTCTCGGGGCGGCCCGGCAAACCATCAACGCAGCAGGGAAGTCACCATGCCGGTCATCTGGTTGGAGTTGGACAGCACGG